>JBBSXH010000119.1:0-19254 GCA_038045865.1 Nanobdellota archaeon | reverse complement strand
ATTGATATTGAGCCAGAGATGATTAAAGAAACAGAAAGAAAAGCAAGAGAAAATAAATTGGGCAATGTAGAAACTATACTTCGTGATTTTATGTCAAATGGCTCAGGTTTAAAAGATAAAAGTATGGATTATGTAATATTATTTAATATTCTCACTTCAGAAGAGCCAGATAAATTGCTTAAAGAAGCATATAGGATTTTAAGAAATAATGGAAAAGTCGGCATTATCCATTGGAATTATGACCCAACAACTCCAAGAGGTCCGCCCATGGAAATGAGACTTAAACCAGAGCAAGTTATTAAGTTATCAGTAAAATACGGATTTAATAGCCCAAAAATATATGATATTAAACCTTATCATTATGGGATTACAATGAAGAAAGATAATAAAATAACTCCTGCTCTTATTACATCTTTTTAATAAAAATGGAAACTAACATTAAAACAATAACATTAAAAGGGTTAAGAAAGCTCTTGCAGAGTGACGAAGATTTTGTTTTAGTTAATCCTTTAAATAGAGAAAATTTTGAAGAGGGCTATATTCCAAAATCAATACATATTTCAGTTCATGCAGATGATTTTAAAGAAAAAGTTAAAAAAATAATACCAAACAAAAACAGAAAAATTATAGTTTATTGCAAGCATGATAAATGTGAGACAAGTGATGAAGCTTACGAAAAATTAATAAAAATTGGTTATACTAATGTTTATAAATATGCAGGAGGCACTAAAGAATGGTCAGGAGCTGGTTATCCTTTGGTGAGTATTAAATGAATAATAAAAAAATAATTACACAAATTGGTTCATTACCTTATAGAGATATAGATGAAGCTGTGGAATATAGTTTAAAACATGATATCCCATTTCTTCCTGAACTTCAGTTAAGAGGAGACTCAATGTTAGAGTATATTAAAAATCCTGGAAAATTAAGTTGTTTAGATGAATTCAAGAAACATAAATATAATACAACAAAAATTCAATCTATTGGTCCTGCAACACTAATTATTAGTGGATATAATGAAGATGAAGCTATTAAAAGAGTTTATGATCATATCTCTGCTATTACAGATGGCTTAAATGCAAAAGAAATTATCTTATTTTTAGACGAGCCTGGCTTGGGACAGGTTGGTTTTGATTATGAAAAATTATGGGAGCCCTTATTTGGAAGTTTTAATGTAATTTCAGGAGTTCATACTTGCGGGAATATGGATTGGGATAAATTATTTAATTCAAGTATTGATATAATAAGTTTTGATGCCTCAAAATATGATATTACAAAATATTTTGATTATAGAAACGATAAAAGAATTTCATGGGGAATTGAGAAAAAAGAAGATGTAAAAGATTTTCAAGAAGGAGATTTATTGACTTTGCCTTGTGGTATGGGTCCTAAAATGTATAAAATTGAAGATTGCGAAAGAAGTCTTAAGAAATTAATAAAAATATCAGATGAGATGGCTTATGAAACTGCAACAAGAAAAAAAAATATTAAACAGAAAGAATCCCTTGCTCTAAACTGGGTTATTTAAAAAACAAAATGAAAAAAATAATATTAATAAGTTTGTTATTTATTGCATTGTTTAGTATTTTAGCAACAGCTCAAGAAGAAGAACACAATTTTACTGAAGCTAAACAATTGATAGACAGCAAAGTTAGTTGCAATAATTTAACAAATGACCAATTAGAGATTATTGGAGATTATTATATGGAACAGATGCATCCAGGAGAAGCACATGAATACATGGACAAAATGATGGGTGGCGAAGGTTCTGAAACATTAAAACAGATTCATATTAATATTGCAAAAAGAATTTATTGTAACGAAAATATTGGAATGATGGGTGGGGGCATGATGGCAGGAGGAGGAATGATGGGGAATTATAATTATCAAAACAATTCATATGGATTTCAAGTATTTTTTTATATCATACTAACTCTTGTTATTATATCCTCAATCTTAGTGATAATCTTATTAATAAATAAATCAAGAAATAATATAAAACAAAAAAGGAGGATAACAAAATGAAAGAAAATAATAATTTATTAATCGGGATAATAATTGCTGTAGCTGTATTCTTACTTTTAGGAATGTTTGGTTTTGGTGGAATGATGGGCGGAAGTTATGGTATGATGGGTAATTTGGGATATGGTTTTGGAGGTATGTGGATTTTCGGATTTTTATTTATGACTTTAATTTTAGTGGCCGTTATTTTATTTATTTTATGGTTAGTTAAACAATTGCAAGAGGACAAAAGTAGAAGGAAATGAACATACAAGATTTTGCATACATTGTTGAAACAGAAAAAAGCTTTGATGAAGCAGTTATTTCTGTAAGAAAGGCCGTAGAAACTAAAGGTTGGGCAATATTCCAAGTGTATGATTATAAAGAAATATTAGCTGTAAAAGGATTTAAACAAAAACCACTAAAAATAATTGAAATTTGTTCTGGAAAATATGCTAATAATTTTTTAAATAAAAACAGATTAATATCTTTATGTATGCCATGCAAGATTAATGTTCTTGAAGAAGATGGAAAAGTAAAAATTATTGGAATGAAACCAACAATGATTTCAGAGTTCTTTCCAGAAGTTAGTAAAGAAGATGCTGAAGAAGTAGAAAAAGATATTATAGAAATTATTGATAATGCGAAGTGAGAAATGAAGTTGTTAATGTTTCATGCTAAAGAATTTTGGGATAAACCAGACAACAATTTAACAAATACCCCTAAGATTTAAAATATAATTGATTCAATTGTCGCATTTATCCATCTGTCCAATCTTAATATTGTTTTCATTTTTTCTCTTTGTTATTTATTGCTTTTTTTCCTTTTTCTCCTGTTCTGATTTTAATAGCTTCTTCTATATTTGAAACAAAGATTTTCCCATCACCTATATTCCCTGTCTTTGCTCCTTTAATTATTGCTTTTACAATTTTATCAACTTCATTATCATCAACAACTATGTCTATAACAACTTTTCTCAATAAATTTACATCATGGACAACCCCCCTATATTCTTCTGTGTAACCTTTTTGTAAACCGCAACCATGCACATCATAAACTGTCATTCCAACTATATTCTTTTTTACAAGCTCTTTTCTCACATCTGGCAGTTTTTCTGGTTTAATTACTACTTTTATAAGTTTCATTTTTTAATTATTAACAGCTGTTATTGAAAAATCTGGATATGCTTCTGCTCCGTGTTCAGAGATATCTAATCCTTTTAGTTCATCTTCTCTACTAACTCTTAATCCAATTAACTTATCAATTGCTTTAAAAACCAATAACATGATTGCGAAAACAAATACAAAAACACTAGTAACTCCTACGAATTGCACTATTAGTTGAGTAAAGCCACCTCCAAAAAATAATCCATTAACTCCGCCAAATGCTTCTTGGGCAAATAAACCTACTGCTAAAGTTCCCCATACACCATTTATTGCATGGCAAGAGACTGCTCCTACTGGATCATCAATTTGAATTTTATCAAAAAATGCAACTGAATAAACATATAAGATTCCTGCAATTCCACCAATAATAATTGAACTTAAGGGACTTACATTTGCTGTCCCAGCTGTAATAGCAACTAATCCTCCTAAAGTTCCACCTAAAGTTAAGCTTACATCTGGTTTTTTATATTTCACCCATGAAGTAATTAAAGAGCTTATAGATCCAGCAGCAGCTCCTAAAGTTGTTGTTACAGCAATTAAAGCAATACTCCAGTTTGTTCCAGCAACAGTTGAACCAGCATTAAATCCATACCAGCCAAACCATAATAAAAATACACCTAAGGCAGCTAATGTGAGAGAATGTCCTTTTATAGGATTTGTTTTTCTTCCAAAATATTTTCCAATTCTTGGTCCTAATACAATTGCGCCTGCTAAAGCTGCCCATCCTCCTACACTATGCACAACAGTAGAGCCAGCGAAATCTATCATTGGAACAGCAAGTTTATTAGAAAGCCAACCACCTCCCCATATCCAATGACCTACTATCGGATAAATTAAAGCTGTTATTACAACTGTATATATTAAATAACCTACAAATTTTATTCTTTCAGCAACAGCCCCTGAAACTATTGTTGCAGCAGTAGCAGCGAAAACTAATTGAAACAGAAAAAATGCATACTGCCATAAATCTGTTCCTGCTTTTCCTGAACTCAAAAAAAATCCGCTTGTTCCAAAAAGAAGATTTCCAGCACCAAACATAATTCCAAATCCAATTGCCCAGAAAGCAATTGCGCCAAAACCAAAATCCATAAGATTTTTCATCATAATATTACCTGCATTTTTTGCTCTTGTAAATCCTGTTTCTACCATTGCGAATCCAGCTTGCATAATAAAAACTAAAAAAGTTGCAATTAATGTCCAGACAAAATCAATTGATTTTGCATTATTTTCTGGAGTTGCTTCATAAGCAGAAACAAGAAAAAAACTGAATATGAATACTAAGGAGATTAAAAGAACTACCTTCCAGTTTAATTTTCTTCCAGCTATTTTCTTAACATTTAACATAATAATATACTTAAAACATAAAAGTATATATACTTTTTTATGAATTTATTAAACAAATTAAAGGTTATTAGAGAAAGATTTAAATACTTGTTTAATTTAGTTAGAATATGGAAAGAAAAAATGAACAAATGGAAAAAAGTAAAGAGATAGACAAACTTGATAAAAGAATTTTAAATATTCTTTTAGATGATTCGAGACTGTCATACAGAAAGATTGCCAGAATATTGAAAGTTTCTCCTGCAACAATTATGAACAGAATTAATAATCTTAATAAACATATAGTTAAAAAATATTCTGTGCTGTTAGATTATGAAAAGCTTGACTATGAAATTGAAGTCATAATAGAGCTAAGAATTTCAAAAGGAAAATTAATTGAAGTTGAAAAGAAAATAGCAACCCATCCGAATGTTGTTGCAGTTTATGATATCACAGGAGATTATGATACTGTAATAATCGCAAGATTCAAAAACAGAAAATCAATGGATTCTTTCTTGAAGAAAATACAGACATATGATTTTGTAGAGAGAACATTCACAAAATTTGTTCTCCATACTATAAAAGAAGAGCCTTTAGTTGTTGAAAATTAAATCTGGAGAAAAAGTGGTTTAATTTCTAAAGATAAAATAATAAAAGAATTAGATAGGACGATAAAATGAATACTGACATCAAAAAATTTGTAAGATTTTGTGAAAGTAATTTTGGGCAAAGTATCTTAAAAAAAGAATCAGAATATATTTATCAGGAGCTTAAAGATTGTCAAAAAATACTTGATGTCGGTTGTGGAATAGGCTCTTTTGAGCAGAAACTTTTTGATTTAAATATTATTGGTCTAGATAGCTCTGCAAAAATGTTAAAAGAAGCAAGGAAAAGGAGCAATAAGACTTTTGTTTTAGGAAATGCTGAAAATCTACCTTTTTCTAATTGCTCATTTGATGCTGTTTTTTATGTTGCAACATTAGAATTTCTAAATAATTATCAGAAAGCAATTCAAGAAGCAAAAAGAGTAACTAAACCAAATGGAAAACTATTAGTAATGATGTTAAATCCTGAATCTAAATATTTTCACGAACATGCACAAAAAGAAAATTCATATTTTAAGAGAATTAAACATACTAACACAAAAAAAATAAAAAATTATGTTTCACAATATTATAATATCATCGAAGAGGAATATTTTTTAGGAATCAAAAAAGAGAAAATTTTTGACAGTTCTAATAAAAGATTTGCAGGTTTGTATGTAATTGTTGGGAAAAAAAACTCTTAAAAAACCAAACCTTTAAATAGTTATATGTATCTAATTATCATATGAACTTATCAAGCATATTTAAACATGAGCATTTTAAAATAACTGAAAAAGAGATTTATGGGGCATATAAAATCTTTTTTGGAACTTTAGTTTCAGAATCAAGATTGAGAATAATCAATCTTTTAAGAAAAGGCAGAAAAAATGTTTCTGAAATAATAAAAGAACTAAAAATAGAGCAAACAATTATTTCTCATGATTTAGCAAGATTAAAAAAATGCGGTTTTGTTATATCAGAAAATGATGGAAAATTCAGATATTATAAGATAAATGAAAAAACAATAAAACCCTTAATGGAAGTTATTGATAAGCATATGTCTGAATTTTGTATTCATATATTAATGAATAAAAAGGAGGTGAAAAAATGACTGACAAATTAAGTACAAAGAAAGTTGCACTATCACTTGCAATTGTTTCAGCAATACTTTATATTATCTGTGCTTTATTTATCGCAATTGCTCCAGATTTTACAATAAAGTTGTTCAGTAATTTATTCCATGGAATAGACATAACTCAAATAACAAGTACATCTATTTCATTAGGAAGCACATTAATTGGACTTGTTGAAATTATTGTATATGCTTTAATTGCTGGATGGTTATTTGCATTAGTATACAACAAATTTAAGTAAAACTAAATTAATTTTTTATTTTTTTAATTAAAGGGGGAAAGCAAAATATATGGTAAAGGAGATAATTAGAGAAAGAGAAATATATTATGAGTGTGAAGAATGCAAGTTGATTTATAAAAACAAAGAGATAGCTGAAAAATGTGAGAAATGGTGTAAGAAATATAAGTCATGCAATTTAGAAATAACTAAATATGCTCTTAATAAAACAAATAAATAAAATTCAGGAAGAAAAATGGAATGTTGTAAAGGAAAGAAATCTAAGAAGAAAAAGAAATAATAAGTGTAAAAAGCACAATAGTTATAGTCTTGAACTAATTAAACATGAAAAATAAAATTTGCAAAGAGAGAATAAAATGAAATTATTTAAGAAGAAGTGTGAATATTGCAGAAAAAAGATTGAAAAAGAACAGGATGTATTTAGAAATGTAAAAGTTCCTGGATTTATTGGAACAAGACAAAAGGATTTTTGATGTTTAAAAAAATCTAAATGTGGAAAAAGCTGCTGTGGATAAAATGAGAATATGGAAAAATTTATCATAAGAAATAAGAAATCATCAGGTGGAAACAAAAAATTATCTGTTGAGAAAAATAAAATAATCTCTATTTTGACAAGATATTTAGTTGTGCTTAGCTTAATGTTTTCACTGCCGATAATATATAAAATATTCACGCCTCTGACTATTATTTCTACATCTAAGATACTTGGTTTATTCTATAATATTAAGGTTGTAGGAGATTTAATTATCTATAATTCATATACAATTCAGATTATTGCTGCTTGTGTTGCAGGCTCTGCATATTTATTATTATTAATTTTAAATCTTACAACACAAATAAAACTAAAGAAAAGAATTTATTTCATATTATTTACATTTATTCTTTTCTTTATCATAAACATCCTAAGAATTGTAATATTATCTGTCCTGGTGTTTAATGACTCCCCTTTATTTGACATAACCCATAAATTATTCTGGTACATGTTAAGTACGCTTTTTGTAGTAGCAATCTGGTTTTTTGCAGTAAAAATTTTCAAGATAAAAGAAATTCCTGTGTATAATGATATTAAATATTTATATTTGTCAAGAAAAACAGATTTAAAATTCAAAAACATTTAAATAATCATATGTATCTGATTATCATATTATAAATAAACACATATAAAACAAAATGAAAAATATATTTAATAAAATAAAAGAAAATCATTGGTTAATGATGATAATCTGTTGCGGGGCTCCTTTGATTATCGCAGGAATTTTATTTTATTTTGGATTTAAAACATATGCAATTTTAGCAGTAATGTTGCTTTGTCCAATTCTGCATTATTTTATGACCAACAAATTCTTGCATCGTTCTTCTGAATTTGGGGGTGCTCAGAAATGCCATACCAACAGCATTTCTGACATGAGAGACATACATAAAGAGCACGGATGCCCTGAACACAAAGAAAATAAAAAGAAGGAAAAATAAATGGATGCTTCAAATTTTAATTATGGATATGGATTATGGTTTATGGTTGTTCTAAATGTTGCAATATTTCTTATTTTTGCATTTAGTTTTACTAAACCAAAAACAAAACGAGACTGGCGTTCATTTGGTGCATTTTCAGCTTTTATTGTAGCACTATTCACAGAAATGTATGGTTTTCCTTTAACAATTTATTTATTTTCTGGATGGCTTAGCAGCAAATTTCCTAATATAGATTTGTATACACATAATTCAGGGCATTTATGGGATACATTAATAGGATGGAACTTAGACCCTCATTTTAGTCCATTTCATATTCTTAGTTTTATTCTTATTATTTTTGGATTTTTCTTACTTGCAAACTCTTGGAAAGTTTTATACAAAGCTCAACGCGAACATACTATTGCACTATCTGGTCCTTACTCATATATTAGGCATCCTCAGTATGCTGGATTTATTATTATAATGTTGGGCTTTTTGTTCCAATGGCCAACTCTATTAACTTTACTTATGTTTCCAATTTTAGTAATAATGTATTTAAAACTTGCGAGAACTGAAGAGCATGAAGCACTAAAAACTTTCGGCAAGAAATACAAAGAATACATGAAAAAAACTCCTGCCTTTATTCCAAATCATTTAAAAAAACAAGATAGTGTATAAAACTGATATGGATAAAAAAATATAAAAAGAAAATGACTTATGTAATAAAAGCCTCTGGTGAAAAAGAAGAATTTGACAAAAAAAAGATTGAAAGAACCACCTTAAAAGCTGGGGCTTCAAAACGACTTGCAAAAGAAATTGCAAATAAAATTGAGAGAAAAGTTTATGAAGGCATAACAACAAAAGAAATTTTAGAAATAGCTTTAAAGTCATTAAAAGATAAACCAGAAGTTGCTTTAAGGTATGATTTAAAGAGGGCTATTATGTCTTTAGGTCCAAGTGGATTTCCTTTTGAAAAGTTTTTTGCAGCAGTTTTAGAAAATCATGATTATAAAACTAAAGTGGGATTAATTCTTAGAGGAAAAGCAACAACACACGAGGTAGATATTCTTGCTGAAACAAAAGAGAATAAAAAATATATTATTGAATGTAAATATCATAATCAGTTAGGAACATATACAGATTCTAAAGTTGCAATGTATACTTATGCAAGATTTTTAGATTTGTATAATAATCCTAAGAATAAAATAAACCAAGGATGGTTAGTTACAAACACAAAATGCACCCCTCATGCAATTCAATATGCAAAAGGAGTTGGATTAAAAATAACAAGCTGGCAATATCCATCAAACGAAAGTCTTCAGAAGCTTATAATGAAAAAAAGATTATATCCTATAACCATCCTTAAATCAATTAATAGTACTATAAAAGAAAAGCTGTCACAAGCCAATATAATTTTAGCAAGAGATTTAATAGACCTTAATTTGAATGAGTTAAAAATAAAAACCAAGCTTCCTGAAAATATATTAATAAGAATTATAAAAGAAGCAAGAGGGGTATGTACATGCTGAAAAAATATGATGTAATTATTGCTGGAGCAAGTTTTGCAGGTTTAGCAGTTGCAAGTAAAATAAAAAATAAAAAAGTTTTATTAATAGACAGAAAAAAAATAGGGACTGGTGTAACTTCTGCATGTGGTACAACTATCCAGACAATGGAAGAAATTAATTGTGAAAAATCAATACTGCAGAAATTTGATAAATTTGCCTTCCATATAGGAAATAAAGAAACAGAAATTCCAATATCGGAAAAGTATTGCACAATTGATTACTCAAAATTTTGCAAATTACTTAACAAACAAAATAATGCAGAATTTTTAATTGCAAGTGTTAAAAAAACAGATGGAAAAATTGTTTATACTAATAAAGGAAATTTTGAAGCAGATATTATTGTTGATTGTACTGGATGGTCTGCTGTTTTAGCTTCTTCTTTAGAAAAGAATTATGTTCATAAAAAAATGATGAGTTTTGGAATTGAAACTGAAATTCCTTACAAAAAAGATAATAAAATGAGATTTTTTTTAGATGAAAATATAATTAAAAATGGTGCAGGATGGCTTTTTCCATGTGGGAAAAAAGCGAGATTTGGGGTTAGTAGTTATGAAGGAGACACTAAACTATTGCCAAATTTAGAAAAATTTGTTGGAAGCTATGGTTTAAAGGTTGGAAAAATTCACGGAGGATATTTTTGTTATTGTTTGAAAAATCCTATAGTTAAAAATATTTTTGTTGTTGGTTGTGCTGCAGGACAAACACTTCCTTTAACAGGAGAAGGAATAAAAAGGAGTATTAATTTTGGTTTGCTTTGTGGAGAGATTATACAAAAAATCTTGGAAAAGAAAATAACAATAAGAGAAGGGCAAAAGAAATATCAAGAAGAAGCATTAAAATATAGCAAAGAATATGAAATACTTTTGAAAGAGCAAAAAAATCTTCCTCATATTCCAATCTGGGAAATAAGCTTAATAGCAAAATTATTAAGTATAAAATTAATTTCAAATTTAATGCAAAAAGAATACGAGAAGATTTAATAATATAAATAAACTAATAAATCAAACAAAAGGAGGTGAAAAATAGAAATGGTAAAACAAAATTTAGGTAAATTAGATAGAATCTTAAGGTTTGCACTAGCTTTCTGGTGGTTGGGACCATGGGCACCACAGTTTAACATTATATGGATAAACTGGCTCATAACTATTGTAGGTATAATCGCCCTTATAGAAAGTTTTATTGGTTGGTGCGGGCTGCATAGCTTATTTAAGATAAATAATAAAGATTAACCGCTGATTAAGAAATAAAAGCATGAAAATTTACTTAATAGATATAGTGAGAGGTTTAAGCATGAAAAATAAAAGTAAAATAAGAAAATGACAAAAGAAGAATCAATAATAGTTACTAAAGATGGGAAATATCATCTTTATAATTATATAGATGAAAAAGAACTAGAAAAAATGATAGTTGAACATTCTACTGAAATTTTTGGGGAGAATACCTATTATTTTGATATTCAAAAGAGAATCCACAGCAAGGCAGGTTTTGGGACAGAACCAGATGGTTATGTCATAGATTTTGATAAAAAGAAATTATATGTTCTCGAAGTTGAATTAATTAGGCATGATTTAAAAAAACATGTAATGCCCCAGATTACTACTTTTATTATGGCTTTGCGTAATGAAAAAACATGTGATGAACTTGTTGAAGATTTTTATGAAGAATTATCTCTTTTAAGAAAGATTGAAAAAAAAGAATTAAAATCTATTATTTTTAATAGAGAAATTATTATCTTAATTGACAATATGGGGGACCAAAACCTGAGTGGGGAACCTAATAGATTATTTGAAGTTGTTAATATTTTATCTGAACATAAAGAAAAAGTAAAAGCGATTCCTTTTCAAACCTTTATTAAAGAAGACAATTTTTCTCAAGACCATATTCATTCATTCAAAACATTCACAAGAGAAGAGCTTGAACAGGAATCTAAAAAATGGACTTTTAAATGGACAACTGTTTCAGTTGAGGAACGTCTTGAAAAATTAGATGATAATTTAAAAGAAATTTTTATGGAACTCGGAAAAAGAATATGTTGCATAGCAGATAATATTAAAGAAGAACACCCGAAATCAGGGTATACAACATACCAAATTTCAAAACTTAAAAATTTCTGTGCTATTAAATTTCCAAAAGGATGCCTTGAAATTTATTTAAAAGCTAATAAAAACTTTAAAGATGACAAGAAAATAACAAAAGATATTAAAAGAACTCCTGCTTGGACATTTGATAAAAAATTTACAATTAAATCATACAATGATATTGATTATGCAATTTCTTTAATTGAACAGGCATATCAATGTATATGTGAATCTAAAAATAAAAATAAGGAAGTGAAAAAATGAAAATGTTAGAAAAACTAAGAAAAGCAAAACCATATGAACTCGGATTATGGATGTTGGGAGCAGGCATTTTGAGTTTTGGATTAGGGGCAGTTTTTGCAGGATACTTTCAGAATCTTGCTTGGCTAATAGTATTAATAGGGGTGGTAATCCATGGCTGGGCTATGTATAAAATTTATTTGAGTAATAATAAAAAGAACAAATAAAAAGCATAAAGAATAATATACAAAACATTTAAATAATCATATGTATTTGATTAACATATGAATAATAAGGACATGTAATAAAATGCCAAACAATAAAAACACATTTAAGATAACAGGAATGCATTGTGCTTCTTGTGCTCAAAATATTGAAAAAAAACTAAAGAAAGAAGATGGAGTAATAAATGCAAGTGTGAGTTATGCAACAGGCAGTTCTTCTGTTGAATTTAATCCAGAAAAAATAAATGAGAAAAAAATTGTTGAAGTAATAAACAAATTAGGATATAAAGCTTTTTTTAGTGCCCCAGAATCACAAGAATTTGCAACAGACCCTGTTTGCGGAATGCGTGTGAGCAAAACAAACTCAATTAAAAAGCAGTTTGATGGCAGGATTTATTATTTTTGCAGTGAAGAATGTGTAAAAAAATTTGAGTCACCAGAACAAGAATTAAAAAGCATGAAAAGAAGAGTTGCAATAGCCTTGTCAGGTGTTCTTTTCATCGCATTGCTGAGAGTAATAGCAATGTTCACACTCGCTGCTGGTGTTTCAATTATTACATGGGTTCCAATTCCCTCGTTGCCTTATTTCACATGGGGAATTTGGCTTTTCATAATAACTACTCCTGTACAATTTATTGGAGGATGGACATTTTACAAGGGTGCATTTAATGCTATAAAAAATAAAAGCATGAATATGGATTTTCTTATTGCAATGGGAACACTGACCGCATATATTTATAGTATATTTATAGTTTTTTTTCCTGGAGTTCTTCCTGTTGAAGAAAAAAATGTTTATTTTGAGGTTTCTGCAGTAATAATTGCCTTTGTTCTGCTTGGGAAATTTATGGAAGATTATATAAAAAAGAGAACATCTGCTGCAGTGAGAAAGCTTCTTGACCTTAGACCAAAAACTGCGCATGTAATAAGAGATGGAGAAGAAGTGGAAATACCAGCAGAAGAAATAATGGTTGGTGAAATAGTTGTTATGAGGCCTGGAGAAAAAATACCTGTTGATGGTATTGTTATAGAAGGAGAAAGCTCTATAGACCAATCAATGATAACAGGAGAGAGTATTCCTGTAACAAAAAGAAAAGGTGATGAAGTTATTGGTGCAACAATAAACAAGCATGGAAGTTTTAAGTTTAAGGCAACAAAGGTTGGCTCTGAAACAACACTGATGCAAATAGTAAAAATGGTTGAAGAAGCACAGGCATCAAGTGCTCCGATACAAAGACTTGCAGATAAAATCTCTGCTTATTTTGTTCCTGCAGTAGTTATAGTTGCTCTGCTTTCATTTGCAGTATGGTGGTTTATTGCTGGAAATCTAACAATGGCTATATTAGCATTTGTTGCAGTTTTAATTATATCTTGTCCTTGTGCTCTTGGAATAGCCACTCCTGCTGCATTAATGGTAGGCGTTGGCAAAGCAGCTGAATCAGGCATATTAATAAGAGGCGGTGAATATCTTGAGAAAACATATAAATTGCAAAAAGTTGTTTTTGATAAAACAGGCACACTCACAAAAGGTGAGCCTGAAGTAACTAATATTATTGCTGTTAATAATTTAGATGAAAAGGAATTAATAAAAATAACAGCAATTGCAGAAAAAGGCTCAGAGCATCCACTTGCAGATGCAATAATGAAGAAAGCAATTTTATTAAAGATTAAAGTACCTGATGCAGATAAATTTGAAGCTGTGCCAGGACATGGCATTAAGGTAAAATGGAAAAATAAAAATATTATTATTGGGAACAGAAAAATGATGGAAAAGGAAAAAATAATATTTAGCATTTTCGAGGAAAAAATAAGTTCGTTTGAAGCTCAAGGAAAAACAGTAATGATTGTTGCATTGGATAAAAAAGTAAATGGATTGATTGCAATTGCAGATGCATTAAAAGAGAATTCAGTAGAGGCTGTGCGCGAACTTGAAGCCTTAGGAATAGAATCAATTATGCTTACAGGAGATAATGAAAAAACAGCAAGGGCAATAGCTTCACAAATTGGAATAAAAAAAGTATTTGCAAATGTTCTTCCAAATGAAAAGCTTGAAGTAATAAAAAAATTACAATCAGAAGGAAATGTTGTGGCAATGGTTGGTGATGGGATTAATGATGCTCCAGCCCTTGCTAAGGCAGATATAGGAATAGCTATTGGCTCTGGAACAGATGTTGCCAAAGAAACAGGAGGGATAATACTAATAAAAGATGATTTAAGAGATGTTGTAAAAGCAATAAAATTAAGCAAGGCAACAATGAGAAAGATAAAACAAAATTTATTCTGGGCATTTGCATACAATACCCTTGCAATACCAGTAGCTGCATTTGGATTGCTTAATCCAATAATTGCTGCAGCTGCAATGGCGTTAAGCTCACTTACAGTGGTTGTAAATTCAGCACTTTTGAAAAGATTAAAAGTTGGAGAGCCTTTAATAGTTAATGAAATTAAACCAGAGGAGCAGAATTAGACTATTTTTGAAAAAATAAATTTATTTTTTCTTTTTGATTTTAATAATCTTCTTAAAGCACAATAATCATTATATATGCTTTTTTCTTTGATTTTTTATGTCTCATACAATAGAAAAATTGATGTTACAAGAACATCAAAGAATAAACAAACTTATTGATGAATTAAAAAAACACCTGGATAATTATGAAAAAACAAAAACTAATTTCAGTGTTTTTAAATGGAATCTAGAAAAGCATTTTTTTGTTGAAGAAAAAGTTATTTTTGACATGTTTGTTAATATTTCTGGAGAAGAAACAAATGATGTTTTTCATCTTTTAGAAGATCATGTTAAAATAATGGGAATAATAAGAACACTTGAAAAAAATTTAAATAAAAAAATCAAACCAGATTTAGAAGAACTAAAACAAAGATTAACTCTTCACAAAAAGTTTGAAGATGAAGAATTTTATCCTGATTTAGACAAAAGATTAAGCCATGAACAAAAAAAGAAGATTTCTGAAAGAATTAAAGAGATAATAAGGGGATAAAATTAATATTTTCACTTTAGATGGTTAATATTTTAGTAGGAATGAGATATGTGAGACATCATCAAGTTTTGTTAATAAGCTTCACTTAATCTTTTCATCTGCAAAAAAGATTAGTTTATAAATTACCAACAGGAGGTTCTAAAAATAACTAAATAAAATAAATTTTATTTTTTCTTTTTATCTTTTTTCTTAAAATTCATCTTTGAAAATACAAAGATATAAAGGATTTCTAAGATTCCAAATGTATTTAAGATTAATAATGCAATAAACCAGATTAAACTTCTTTTATTTGCAGATTTCCAAAGAGCAAATCCTTTCCAGATTAAAGCCCAAATAGATAATATTAAAACAATAATTAACACTGTTGTAACAGAAATTCCTAAATAATTTGCAACTGAAGTATATGCATCAGTATTTGAACCCAACAAAGCACTTGTGTCTACCATCTTTTTGTAATTAAATTAAGTTTAAGGGGTTTTTAAATGTTTTTGAAATATATTTTTAATTATCATCTTCTTTTTAAGCAATAAAAATATAATTTACAGATGAGAAGTTTTAAAGATTATTTTGAAAAGTATAAAGAATTTTATGAAGGAATTTTGGAATTAGCAAAAATAGAAGATGAAGTTTCTAAAAAACAAGTTTCTCATAGGCAGGAAGAAATATATCAAGAAATGTATAACTCAATTATGTCACAATGTCCTGCTGGAACAAATATTGAAGATTTAATAGGTTTGGTTGTTGTTGGAAAATTTAAAAACAAAAAAATCTAATTTTATAAATTGTATATCACTTTATCACAGAAATATTTAAATAGTCATTATTTCTAATAATTCAGTTAACTACAATTTGTTGTGGTTTATAAAAAGAGGACATACAACAGGTTGTATATCTGCCTTCAGTAAAAAGATGCTACTCATTTAAACAAATTAATAATAAATTATACTAAAACACCTGAACAATTAATTACAAAGTGAATAAGTTTATACATTATTAACAGAAAAATAAATTAAAAACAAAAAAAGATGAAATGCAAATTTTGCGGTGCAGAAACCAAGGTAACTGATAAAAGAGAAAGTCCTGATGGTACAAGAAGAAGAAGAGAGTGTTTGAAATGCAAAAAAAGATTTACAACTTATGAAAAACCAGAAGACAAGGAAATTATTGTTGTAAAAAAAGATGGAAGGCGAGAACATTTTGTTGAAGATAAAGTAAGGTTAGGTTTAATTAAAGCATGTGAAAAACGCCCTGTGCCTATGGATAAGATAGATAAGATTGTTGAAGAAATAAAAGAAAAATTAATAAAAAAAGGCAAGGAAGTCAAAACTTCTTTGATTGGAGAATTAATCATGAACAAACTAAAAAAACTTGACAAGATTGCTTACATAAGATTTGCATCAGTTTACAAAGAATTCAAAGATGTTGATGATTTCAGAAATGTTGTGTTAGGCATTTCTGATAACACTCCAAAATCCAAAAGTTTTGGATGTTTTAAACGAGAGGTAAAAGGATTGTAAGATGGATGAATACGATAAAGAAAGGATGTTTGAAACTTATGATAAAGATTTAACAAAAAAATTTGAAAGAAAACTAGATGAATTTGGTTTAGAACCGAATCTAACAGAAAATGCTATTTCTGTTTTGAAAAAAAGATATTTGATGAAAAATGAAAAAGGAGAGATGATTGAAACACCTAAACAATTATTTGCAAGAGTTGCTGCTAATGTTGCTTACCCCGCATTTGCTTATTCAAACGGAGATGAAAATATTTACAGAATAACTGCAGAAGAATTTTACAATGCTATGATTAATAGAGAATTTATGCCTAATTCTCCTACACTAATGAATGCTGGAAGAGCGTTTCAGCAACTTGCAGCTTGTTTTGTTTTACCAATACCTGATAGTATTGAGGGAATATTTCAATCTGTAAAAGATACTGCAGTAATTCAAAAGTCAGGTGGAGGAACAGGTTTTGCATTTGACAAAATGAGAAGAAAAGGAGCTTATATTTCAACAACTCATGGAAAAGCAAGTGGAACTATGTCCTTTGCAGAAAATCTTAACCAAGCAACTGAATCAATAAATCAAGGAGGTTTTAGAAGAGGAGCAAATATGGGTTGTTTAGATGTTCATCATCCTGATATTTTGGAATTTATTTATTATAAAGAAGATGAAACTAAAGGAAAACTAAGAAATTTTAATATTTCTGTTAAAGCAAGTGATGAATTCATGAAAGCTGTTGAAGAAGACAAACCATATCCTTTAAGATGGAATAATAAGCCATTAAAACTTGAGGATTTAATAATGGACAGGGAATCTGTTGCTAGAGGGCAATTCGATGAAAAAGAGCTTAATCTTAAATTAAGTTTAGATAATAAACATGTCTTAAATCCATATAGAAAAGATGATTCTGGAAATCCAAATATTATTGGAGAAGTAATCAATGGAGAAGTTTATTTTTATGCTAAAGACTTGCTTAAAGAAATCGCAACTCTTGCTCATCACAATGGAGAACCAGGAATTTTGTTCATTGATTCTATAAACAAATATAATCAAACTCCTAATTTAGGAAAAATTGAATCTACAAATCCTTGTGGAGAACAGCCTCTTCTTCCATATGAAGCCTGTAATCTTGGTTCAATAAATTTAAGTAAATTTGTGAAAAATAATAAGATAGATTATGATGGATTAAAAAGAATAGTAAAAACAGGGGTTCTTTTTTTAGATAATGTTATTGACATGAATAAAGCTCCAATATCTACAATTCAAGAAATGATTAAGAAAACAAGAAAAATAGGATTAGGAATTATGGGATTTGCAGATATGCTTTCTCAATTAGGGATTAAATATGATTCTAAAGAAGGAAGAAAAATAGGGGAAGAAGTTATGAGTTATATAAACAATGAATCAAAAAAAATTTCAGTTGAGCTTGCAAATGAAAGAGGAGTTTTTCCTGCATTTAAAGAAAGCATTTATGACACTGGAAAATTAGAAGATAGAGTTAGAAATGCTGCAAGAACTACAATAGCCCCTACAGGAACAATAGGATTTATTGCTGGAGCATCTTCTGGAATTGAGCCTTATTATTCTTTATATTTTATTCATAAAGATGCAGATGGGCATGAAAGAATTGTTGTAGCAATGAATTTAGAAAAAGAATTAATAAAAGAAAATATAAATGTTGATGAAGTTTTAAAAGAAATAAGAAAAGGAAAGAAACTTTCAGAGATAGACATTGTTCCAGAAAGAATAAAAAATATTTTTGCAACTTCTCTAGAGATGGATTATAAAGATCATGTTCTAATGCAATCAATTTTTCAGAAACATACTGACAATGCAGTTTCAAAAACAATAAACCTTCCTAATGATGCAAGTGTTGAAGATGTTTTTAATTCTTATATGCTCGCTTATGAAACAGGATGCAAAGGAATTACTGTTTATCGGGATGGTAGTAGAAATGTGCAAGTTTTGAACACAAAAAAAGAAAGTAAAACAAATAATAATGGATTTTTTGGAAAAGATGAATTTAGAGAACCTATTGATTTGCCAGGTTTATTACCAACAATAAGAATAAAGCAAAAATCTCCTTTTGGAAATTTGCATATGAATATTAGTTATGACCCTGCAACAAAAAGACCATATGAAATTTTTGGAACACTAGGAAAAGCAGGAGAAGAAACTAATGCAACACTTGAAGGAGTCTGCAGATTAGCTTCTTTATATTTAAGAGATGCTGGAAATATAGAAGATATAATTTCTCAATTTGATGGAATTGGAACAAAAGATTCATTAGCTTCAAGGGATGGACAAGTAACTTCTATTCCACAATCATTTGCAACTGGATTAAAAAGATATAGAATTCTCGTAGAAAGAGGGTTAATAGATGAAATTGTTAAAGGAAAAGTAGATTTAGAAGAAATATATAATGAAATTTCAGATGAGTTAAGAACTGGAAAGAGAGATATTAAAAATAATGAAAACTCTTCAAGTTCTATAAAAATCGCAAAGAAAACAAAAACAAATGGATTATCTGCTACTGAAAAATGTCCTGAATGTGGAGGAAAACTTATCTTTGAAGAAGGATGCAAAAAATGTTCTTGTGGGTATTCTAAATGTTAATCTTCCAAAACCTTTATTAACCTTTTATAATTCTGAATTTTAATGTTTATTATCAAAAAAACAATGCAGGCACTTTGTTTTTAGGATGCAGGAAATTCTTTTCAGAAAGAATTCTCCTGAACAGAAAATTGCTTATAGCAA
>JBBSXH010000118.1:0-1575 GCA_038045865.1 Nanobdellota archaeon | reverse complement strand
ATTGTAACACGAATATAATATGGAAATAAACAATAGATGGTACAATCGCAAATAAGATGAAAACAAAAATAATATTTAGCATAATCTTTGGAATCATGCTTATTTCAACAATTGGTTTAAATTTAGTTTCTGCTCACTGCCCTTTATGCACGGCAGGTGCGATTGCAGGATTTGGAGTGGCAAGAGCCTATGGAGTTGATGATAGCATTTCTGGTTTACTTCTTGGAGCTTTTGTGGCTTCAACAGGATTATGGATTAGCAACTGGTTAAAAAGAAGGAAAAGAAAAATTGATTTTCCTATGCAAGCATTTATCCTTATTTTATTATCTTTTTTATCATTAGTTATTCCCCTCTATTTAAAAGGAGTAATAATAGATTTTGAGATGGTCAAGTCAATGCCGAATGTTCATTCAATGTTAGGAATGGGGATATATGGAATTGACAAAGTACTTTTTGGCATAATTTTTGGGACTCTGTTAATATCAGGAGTTTTTAGTTTTAGTGATTATCTAAAAGAAAAAAATGGAAAGAGGTTATTTGCATTTCAGGGATTTGTTTTTATGATGATTACCCTAGCAATCTTTTCACTAATCTTCTGGCTGATAACAAAAAATCCAGTAATTTAATATGAAAAAAGAAACAATATTTATCGTGTTAGGAATTTTGCTAATTGGAATGATGATAATTGGCTCATTTAAAACAGGCAATGTAATAAAAGAAGATGTAAATGCAAATAATTTTAAAGGAGTTATAACAAACATGAAATTAGAACCTCAAACACTTGAGGGTAAAGGAGTTTATGATAAAAGCTGTAATATGATTGGAGATGGATTAACCCAGTGTGATGCAGGAATCCAAACTGAAAAAGGATTATTAAATTTTAATTATAAACATAATATGGATTTACAACCATGTATTTCTGAAGGAGATAATCTTCAAGTTGAAATTTTAGATGGAGGAGAAGTAATTGTAACACGAATATAATATGGAAATAAACAATAGATGGTACAATCGCAAATAATATGAAAAAAGAAAATTTTATTAAAACAATAGATAAAATAAAAAAACAAAACACATTAGATTTGTCTTCTGGAGAAGATTTAAGCATAGCTTTAATGAATCTTGTAAGTTTAGAAGAGCATTTTCTTTTTTCTTATATGAAAACTGAAAATAAAAAATTTCTTGAATTTTTAGAGCAGACAAGAGAAATAAGAAAAAAACTTCTTGCAAAAATTGTCAAGAAAGAAGAAGGAGATTATAGTGAAAAATGGTGCATTAGCAAGCATTTGTTAGCTGTTTCAATGAGATTAAGCGAAGTTGGAACAAAATATCTTCATGATGGAAAAAAGAAAGAAGCAGAAGAACTTTTTATGGAAGCATTTAATCTCTATACTATGTTCTGGGCTGTTAATGATTTTGTTAATATGAAAGGAGCAGAAGTTTCAAGTTCAAAATTATCAAAAATTTCATCTAGCTTAGTTGAATTTTTAGGATCAGCGAATATACAAAACACATCTTCTATACGATTAATTTTGATAGTATTTACTTCTTTAATAACTGTTTTTTGCACTTCAG
>JBBSXH010000117.1:0-8092 GCA_038045865.1 Nanobdellota archaeon | reverse complement strand
GAAGAAAACCTTTGGTTGTCTTAGATACCATAACAAATCTCTAAATCTATATTAATTTGTCCAGAATCCATAAATATTGATTGTGAAGCTCCTGCTGTTGAAGAACAATTATTAAATTTTCCTTCGCTGATATTTAAGATTTCTTGGTTTGGAGATTCTTCTACACTAAAATAAATATTGCCTTGATATGCTTTATTTTTACTTTCTTCAGAAACTAAAAAACTTTTTTTAATAATTGATTTAAAAGTTTCATCCAATACTGAACAAGCCATTTTATCATCTAAACATTTTTCATTTCTATAACATGATTTTATTAAATCCTGCATGTCTTTATATTGAGGAATAAAACTTGTTGTGCAGTTTGTTGTATAATACATTGAAGATTGCAGAAAATCAGATATCTCTGCACTTGTTTTTTTAATTGTTTCTCCTTTATTAAGGGATAATCCTAAAAAGATTAATCCAGCTATTGTTACTATTATAATTATAAGGACAAATCCAACTGTTTCTTGCTGTCCAAATTTAGTTTTTGTTTTTATCATTTTTTATTTTTTGTTTGTATTTTTTATTTACTCTTTTTTATTATGAGGGGTTGACTTGTTAAGGGGACACTTCCCCTTACGATTGTTAATAATTTCAATACTCTTACCCGCTTGAGCTTATTTTGTTTAGCTTGAACAATTAATTTCAAAGCGATTAAGTTTTGTTATTATTAATATAGGTTTTAATTCTTATTTATTTAATCTCACTCCCAGCAACTAATTTTGCAATTTCACATTTATCATAATTATAATTATTTTCATATCCTGCTCTGCATAAAGCAACAAAACTGCTGGTTGTTCTTTCACTTATACTTTTGTCACCATCTTTTTCTAAAAGACGGCTTTTGTCTTGAACAACATATAAATCACAATCAGGATAATTTTGTATATTGCATTTTTTCATACTTGCTTCTGATTTGTCAAATCCAGATTGTTTAATAACTTTTAAACTTGAAAAACTCCAAAAATCTGTATATGCTTTTCTGTTTAGCATAACTAAAAGTTTATCTTCATCAATACAATTTGCCCTGCTTCCTGTGCAAGAAAATTCAGCACTGCCTGCTAAATACTGAATTGCAGAAAGAGTTTTTTCTTCATTAATTTGTGTTGCACTTTCGCTCAGATTTTTATAAAGAATTGAAACAGCAAATAAACCAACTAAAATAAAAAATAATATCACTGCAACTATCATGAACGCCATTTCCTGGATTTTTAGCTGACTTTTTTTGTTTAAAAATCCAAGGACCAAAAATCTTTGATTTTTGTGGACCTGAATCTTCAATTGTGCTTTTTTTTGTTTCATATTATTTTTTACTTCTTACCACTTTTTTAATAATCTATAATATCTTACTCGCTTTGTTAATCATTTCAAGCGATTAAGTTTTATTATTATTGATTTGTTTTTATTTAGTTTTGTTATTTATCTTTTTTTATTACCACAGCTTACACGTCGCCCCATTATTTTTTAATTGAGCAGCATCTGCTTTTTGTGAAATTGAAAATAATTGGTCAGTAGAATTTGTGTCTCTTGCTAAACTAATCATAGAGGACAAATCAGTTCCAGCATTTGAATCACATCCCCTTGATTTTATCACCACTGCTTTATCATTATAAACATTAGATAATTCAATAAGTTTTTTCATTAATCTTTTTACATTGCATTCATAAATTTCAGGCGAAGACATTATTGCACCATACATTAAAGCACCATCATAATAAAAACTTTTACCTTCTCTAATTACTTTTCCATAATCATAAATACTTTCACAATTATATCCTTCACATAAACCAAAAACATTAACATCACATCCAGATATCCCAAAACAAACACTTGTGTATGTGCAATTTTTTAAATCATCTGTAAATTGAATATTCTTAATATTTAGTCCTTGAATTTCTTCTTTTATTTCATTAGGAGCAGAATAAAAACAAAAATTTTCAGAACTTATGATTATCACATCGTCTATTTTAAAAGGCATTTCAAATGGTTTAGAAAATAAATAAAGTGTCCTTCCTTCTTCAATATTTTTAGCAAAAATATATTTTTGAGTATTAATCTGTCCTCCTGCTTCTCCATAGGTTCCAAAAGTTTTTTCAGAAAAAGCAATTGTTTGTTTTCCAAATTGTCCTAAATAAGAACAAGTGTAATAAGTTTGTGTATCTTTTTTAAAATTTATTTGTGCTGACTTACCAGAAGCAAGTCCTGTTCCCATAGGGGAAAGAAGTGTTTCAATTTTAGAAGCAGTTTCTGTATAAATTTTATTTTCACTGCCTCCAATTAATTTTGAAGTAGCATAAATTGCAATAAATAAAATAAAAACTCCTGCGATAATCGCAAAAATCCAATTAAACTCCATACCTATTGCTTTTTTATTTGAAATAAAAAACCTATCCATCTCTTTTTTATTTTGTTTCATCTTTTTCAATTCTCTTTATTTAAAATGGTTAAATTTATAAACTTCTTCTAGTTTATATAGTAACAGGTAAAACCTGCTAGTCAGTGCACCTTGAGATGCGCGATTTAGTACTTGCAGGTACTGTTATTTTACTTTTTTCCATATTTGATATATTTCTTGTTCAATTTTAATTTCTTTTAGATATTCTTCATTATTATATTCAAATTTTTGAAAGCATGCCCAAGCTAAAATATCAGCAAATTGTAAACCGCTCCAAGAATGTGAATAACTATGTTCTATTTTACATTTTATATTAAAACTTTCCTCTTTTAATCTTTTTTCAAAATATTTATTAAAATCCTCTTGTAAGAATAAATTTCCTTTAGATTTGTCAATTTTTATTTCAAAATTAGAGTTATCACACGAAATATTTTTTGCTAATTTTCCAGCAATAAAATTATATAATTTATGTTTTTCTTCTTTAAGATAATTGCTGTAAAGTTTAGATTTATCTAAAACAATATGATAAATTTTAGCTCCAGAAACTTCATTAATCTTTTTTAGCATATATAATCTAATTTCATAAGAAGAACTATTTGCCTTAATCTCATTTGCTTTTTTTAGCTCTTTTCTAAATTTATTTCTTCTCATATTTTTTATGATTCTATCTAATTCTTTAAAATCTTTAATCTCTAAAGCAGTCAACACAAGAAATTTAGAACTATTAGGTTTTGTTCCAAGATCTCCACTTTCATCAATATAAATATATTTAAATCTCTCATTTTTAGAAAAAGACTCATCCGGCAACCCTTTAAGATTACCCAGGGGCATATTAGTATTATTAGAAGGATTTGGTTTATAAATTCTGTCTTTTTCTGCCTTATTTTCCATTTTCCTCTCTTAATATCTCTTGATTTTATTCTCTTGAGCACATTAGCAAAAACGATTTAATATTTATTTATTATTAACAGGTTTTTATATGTAGATTATTAATTTTAACTTATTTTCACAAGTGCTTCATTAAAATCTTTAGTAATCTGGATAATAATGCTCCCATCTTTAACAGCAATACAATAAGGATTTCTTGATTCAATTGTTTTGTTTAAATTAATATGCTTGATTGTATAATAAGGCATGTTACATGTTTTTTCACGAGGATATAAAAACATATTTGCATTTGATTGTTCATAAATACTCATTTCTGTATAAATTTTTTTATCAATTTCACTTCCCTTATCAGGTTTTAACAAATCAGCAAAACAAATATATTCTAATCCTAAAGGAAGTGTTGCTTTAAATTCAAAATTTGATTTTTGAGAGTTCCATGCTTTATCAATATCTTTTTGTAAATTATCTGAAAATATACCTACCTGTGCACAATCTTTTGTACTAAGAAAAGATTTTATTGCAATAAATGCAATCACAATAAAAAATATAATTAATAAAATTGAAAATATCATTCCAAATGACATATCAAATGTGCCCTGCCCGGACTTGCTTTTACTAAAACCTCTTTTACTTCTCATATCTTTATTAGAAAAATATTATTAATAAATGTTTAGATGTAGATAATGTTTAAAATTTGTCGGACTCTTGCGCAAAATCTATTTTATTTATTATATTCTGTCAAATTGTGTATATTTTCTAAGTACTTCTGGAATGATTACATGACCATCAGAAGTTTGATTTGATTCTAAAAGGGCAATCATTACTCTTGGTGTTGCAAGAGCAGAACAATTGAGAGTATATGCAAGATCTTTTTTATTTCCATCCTTGAATTTAATATTTGCTCGTCTCGATTGATAATCTAAACAATTACTTGCTGAAGAAACTTCCGAATACTGCATTAAATGTGGTAACCATATCTCTATATCAAAGGTTTGGGAAGATTGATTTGCTAAATCACAAGAGGGTAAATTTGCAAGCCTATAATGAAGCCCTAACTGTTTAAGTATTCGTTCACCGTTCTCAATTAATAGTGTCTGTTCTTGTTTTGCCTGTTCAGGAATGCAGATAGAATAAGTTTCTAATTTATTAAATTGATGTATCCTCATTAGACCTTTGGTCATTTTTCCAGTAGCACCGGCTTCCCTTCTGAAACAAGGTGAATAAGAAGCTATTCTTAATGGTAGATCCTTTACATCTAAAACTTCGTCCCTATAAAGATTTGTAATCGGGGTTTCAGCAGTAGGTATTAAATGCAATTCATCTCTTTTACAACTGTATATCTCATCGGCAAATTTTGGTAAATTTCCAGTAGTAATTAAACTTTCGGTGTTGTTTAAGATAGGTAAAAGAACAAAGTTAAATCCTGATTGTCTAGCATTGTCTATAAAAAAGTTAATTAAACTCCATTCCAAAAATGCCCCCTTACCGGTGTATACAGGAAAACCAGGTTCAGCAATCTTTGTTCCTCTTTTAAAATCAAAAAGATTTAATTTTTCACCTAATGTAAGGTGATCCTGTATTGGAAAATCAAAAACAGGTTTTTTACCATACATTCGAATAATTTGTTTGTCTTCTTTATTATAACTCATTGGAACTTCAGAAGAAATAAAGTTAGGTAAACTTAATAATTCTATTTTAAAGTTAGTTTCAATTTCAGTCAATTTTGTTTTTAAATAATTAGCATAATCTCCCATAGTTCTTAGTTTAGATCTTCTAGTTTCAAATTCTGCAGAAGATTTATCTGACCTGCTCATTTGCTTGCTTGCTTCATTTATTTCTGTCCTTGTAAAGTCATATTCTTTTTGCAATTGCTTTCTTTCGGTTTCAAATTGTAAAAGAGTATCTAATGAAATAGTCGGATCTCTCTTTCTTAAATTAGCTTCGCAATCTTCTTTGCAATCAATTATTTTATGTATATCTAACATTACTATTCTAAAGTTACAACAGTTTAAAAAGCTTTCCAATTTAATTTTTTCTCTTTAAAAAGTTAAAGGAAATAAAATCAATAAATTTTTATATTACCTTGTTTTACCACTACCATGACCTTGTTTTTATCTGGTGGAGGAAGTGGAGAAGATTCGAGAGAATTGGATAAAGAATTCATAAAGAAAATTGGAAAAACCAAGCCGGTTTTATATATCCCTCTCGCAAGAGAATCTCCTTATGAATCCTGTTTAGAATGGATTAAATCAAATTTTAAAATTTTTCAGTTTAACAAATTTGAAATAGTTAAAGGTTTACATGAATTAAAAAATAAAAAAATAAATGATTATTCTGGAATTTACATTGGAGGAGGGAATACCTATAAACTATTAAATGATTTAAAGATTTCTGGTTTCTTAAAAGTTTTAACAAAATATGTTAATTCTGGAGGGATAGTTTATGGAGGGAGTGCGGGAGCAATAATTTTTGGGAGAGAAATATTAACAGCAAATGATTCTAATGAAGTAAAAATTACTGATTTTAAGGGTCTAAATAAAGTTGGACAATTTTCTATTTATTGTCATTATTCGAATAATGAAAAAAAGAAAGTAGAGAAATATGTACAAAAAAATGAAATACCTGTGATTGCTTTACCAGAAAAAACAGGAATGATTATTGATAAGGACAAAGCAAAAATAGTGGGCATGGAATCTGCATATATATTTGATGGAAAAAATTGGACTGAGATCTTTCCAAATAACAAATTTAATCTAACATAATGTTTATATATCGTAACTTCAAAGTAGTTATATGGAATGGAATGAATACTTACCAGTTCTTAGAAGACTTATAAATGAAAATAGTCACCAAATAGACAAAGATTTGATGCAATTTGTCAATTCAAAAAAAATCTATCGAAATATTTCTTACAACAATTCACTTTCGTTAATTTTAATAAAGAAAAATTTATCAGAAACCACATTGAATATAGGCTATCCTTTCCCTATGTTATCAAAGAAAATCAAGAATTATAAAGATATGACAAAGAAAGGGATATCTATTGGGTTCTTTTTGAAGGGAGAATCCATTAGAACCAAACAAAGATTAACCCTTTTTTATGAATTATGTAAAGAAGAGGCAGTTAAAGTTATTGATATTAAAAATATGGATAATTTTAGAGATTTAACTAAAAAAATTTGTAATGAGTACACCACTTTTGATTATTTTGACCCCTATACTTTTGTTGGCGATTCTTTCATTGGACTTTATTTTATAGACAATTTTAAAGACAAATTCAAACTTAAACTAAATAAAATCTATTCAACTTCTTACAAACATCTGAGTTTCGCATTTAATTCTCACAAGTTTAACCCAAATAAAATAGATTCTTGTAAAGGGTTATGTATTGTTGGGGATTTTATTGATATACATTGGAATATGACACTACCTTTAATCAAACAACTCTTGAAAAAAAATAAAACTATCGTTTTATTAGGGAGAAACATAATCCTAAAAAAAGATAAAGAATCAATAAAAATTTATCATTTAGCTCTTGAAGATCATTTGTTGAGAAATCAGAATATAGAAGATTATATGCGTTCAGTAGTTAAACCTTATTTAATTTCAAAAGAGTTTCCTAAAAAAATGAAGCCATTAGATGAGTTAAATATATTGATTAATCCTTTTGGTTCTGAAGAAATAAAAACAATTCCTGTAGATTTTGTAGTCTCTTTTATTAAAGAATTGTCAAAACTATATCCAAATCTAAAAATAATCTTAGTAAAGGGCCTCAATTTTTTAGAGCATCATAAAAAGTGGATAAATAAAATTAAAGTAGACCTAGAAAAAGAAAGATTAAATTCTAAGATCTCTATGAAATCTTATGATTCGCTTTCCGAAATTGCACAAGATATAACTATTAATAAGGTCTGTATTGGCTTAACTTCAGATACTTCAATATCACATTTACTTAATTTTATGGGGATAATAAATTTAAGTTTTTTTAATTCAGATAGGTGGGATGCAGAAAGTATTCAATCATTATCTTCTGATTCTCCTCTTGGTTTTTGTAGATATTATCCAACAGAAATTCCAATAATTTTTAATCATAAAAATTATTTTGTTTTATTAGAAGATATAATTAATCTTATTAGGATAGTCAAGGGCAGAAAGATAAAATTTGATACTAAGAGATTAAACTTTTTGATTGCAAAACTATGTAATAAGAAAGATTTGAAAAAAATTAACAACTCCATTAAAAAATTTTATCTAGATGAATTAAACAAAAAAAATTTAATTTGGGCGGATAATCTTTTCAATCCTGTAAAAATACTAAAAAAGATAAATTTAGATGATAATTCAAAATATCTTTTTTATTCGGCATGGAGATTGAATCTTCTTAATAAACTTGGAGGATTAAAATGATAAAATCTATAAATCAGTTAGTTACTCAAAAATGTAACAGCAGGTGCCAAATGTGTGGAATTTGGAGAGTAGAACCAGGAAAAGAATTAACCCCAAAAGAATTTGATGTTCTTTATTCCCATAAAGAGTTTAGAGGCGTTGAAGATCTTTGCATATCTGGAGGAGAACCAACTTTAAGAGAAGATTTGTTTGAAGTCACAGATAATATTACTTCTCATTTACCCTTATTAAGAATGCTATTTCTTAGCACGAATGGATCTAAACCAAAAAGAGTAGAATCTTTTATAGCGAGATATTTTTTCTTAGTCAAAGACATCTATGTTTGTCCTGCATTGGAAGGAAAAAGAGAAACACATCAAA
>JBBSXH010000116.1:0-2297 GCA_038045865.1 Nanobdellota archaeon | reverse complement strand
GAAAAATTCCTTGATTGGGAAAATATTGCAACGGTTTTAATCTTGTTTCAAAAAAATAAAAATTTTTCATCCGATCCATTTCTTTTTTCTGGGCAATCATCCTTTTATCAGATTTATCAAGAATCTCATTTAATTTTTTTAGCTTGTCTTTATTAAAATCATTATTTGGGATGCTTGTTATATGATGTTTTATCTTTTTGATTATTGATTCTGTATATTCTCCATCATAATAATAAGTTCTTACATGCAATAATTTTTGATCTTGATATTGTGGATTTTTAGAAAGAAAGTTTAAAACAAACTTGTTTAATTTATGATAATCTATAACTCTATCCTGATTAATATCTTTTCCCAAACTATAAACACTTTTAAAAAAATTAGAATTATCAATAAAAATCATCACTTTCATTTTTTAACACCATAAAAAATTTAGGGGGTTTACTGCTCCAATGATTAAATTGGAACGACCCCCTTAACTATCAACCATTATAATTAAATATAATCAAATGTCATTTATAAATATTTCTATGAGTTAGGAAGTTTTTTAAACCAATCTTATTTATTCTTTTTATTATTGATTACAGCCAGTTATCAATAATAACTCCATGGATAATATCCATCGGAGAATGGGGGCATAGCTCAGCCTGGTTAGAGCACCTGCCTTTTAAGCAGGGTGTCGGGGGTTCAAACCCCCCTGCCCCTATATTACATTTTCTCAAAAATATAAATGGGTATGAGGATTTTAATTCGCTATGGGTTCATACAACTTCAAGAAGCTATGCTTTTGAAGGATCAGAAATTTTTAATTTCTGAACCCTCGTCCCCATAAGTGTTAGGGAATTTTGTTGGCTTTCAAGCCGAAACATTTAAAAACCCATTACTCTATAATTTAATATACTTAAATTTTAGCTAACACTAAAATTGAAAGATACTAAACTTTAGTGTAAGGTATATAGGGTGATACTTTACTTATAAAAACATGTTACCTAGAAAAATTTTTCAAAAATTAGAAGAAAGTGCAAAAAACAAAAAGATAGTTTTACTTATAGGGGCAAGGCAAGTTGGAAAAACAACTTTGCTTAAAGAATTGACTAGTAAACTTTCAAAAACAAATAAATGTCTTTTTCTTGATTTAGATGTTCTTTCAAATTATGAAAAGGTAAGCAGTTTTGAAGTTCTTATTAATACTTTGAAAGTTAATGGGTATAATGAAAAACAAAAGGATCTTTTTTATTTGTTTTTGGATGAATTCCAAAAATACCCATCTTTCTCAAAAATAATGAAAAATGTTTATGATAACCTAGAAAATGTCAAAATATATGCTTCGGGTTCTTCTTCTCTCACAATTAAAGATGAAGTTCAAGAATCTTTAGCAGGTAGAAAACAAATAATTGAAATATTTCCCTTGGATTTTGAAGAGTTTATATGGTTCAAACAAAATGATCTGTTATCTAAGAATCTTAAACATATTGAGAAATTAAAAGGAGATAATCTTAATATTTCAGTAGAGGATTTTAATCCTATTTTAAATGAGTTCCTTATATTTGGAGGATATCCAGAAGTAGCTTTGAAAAAGTCAAAAGAAGAAAAAATGGAAGTTTTGACAAGCATATTTGATTTGTATATTAAAAAGGATCTTAGAGAGTATCTCAAGATAGAAAAAATATTTGAAATTAAAAAATTAATTGAATTCTTAGCAGTGAATAATGGGCAAAAAATAAAATATGAAGTGATTACAAAATTAACTTCTCTTAAATTTAATGAAATAAAACAATATCTTGAAATTTTAGAAGAAACTCACTTAATAAAAATACTTAGACCTTATTATACAAATAAAAATAAAGAGATTATTAAAATACCAAAGATTTATTTTATAGATAATGGAGTAAGAAATTTTTTTATAAATAATTTTAATGGCTTGCATTTAAGGGACGATGGAGGATTTTTATTTGAAGGATTTATTATTTCAGAATTGTTAAAACATGGTGAGAAAAACTTGAAATTCTGGCAAGATAAAAATGATAGTGAAATTGACATTATTATTGAAAAAGAAAAAATAATTCCAATAGAAGTAAAATTTAAGCAAAAGCTAAAATCTGAAGATTTCAGGGGGACAGAAATATTCTTAAATGAATATCCTAAAATAAAAAAGAGTTATTTGATAAATCTTAATATTCAAAAAGATTCTAAAAAGACTTCCCTTTTACTGCCTTATTCATTAAATAGGATAGTTTAAACTTTGTGTCTTGTTGTTCGTTTATAGTTATCCAAAAAACACCATCTTAATTTGTTTTTTG
>JBBSXH010000115.1:0-2337 GCA_038045865.1 Nanobdellota archaeon | reverse complement strand
TTATCAAGATGAAAACCTAAATCAATATCTCTGCTTCCAATATAAGGTCTTCCTTGTGCTTTTTCAAAATTTTTGTTTACTTGAAGGAATACTGCCCAACCACCCAGAATACAAACCGGTTCTTTCAAAGCAGAGATTACTTGTTTAAGGTATTTATATGAAGTTTTTGTTTCAAATTCAGGATACATGCTTTTTTATTCTTGCAAGAAGCAATTCTGCTGCTTCTTGTGCAGGGCCTCCTTCTACAAATAAATCAATAATTAATTGTGGCAGAGAAACTACAAAAAGATTGTTTAATTTTCTTTTACCATATTTAACCTGCTCTTCAGATAAAATAATCCTAAAGTTTCCTTTACCATAAAGCCCTTTTTTAAGAAGCAAAGAATGCCATTTTTGTAAATCTTCTTCATTAATATAAATATCAATTCTTGAAGGAAATAAATGATGTTGTATAAGATTTTCTGCTTGATAACTAGTTAAAGCATAATCTAGTTTTACTTTTTTGAGTAATTGTAGTGGCTCTTTAATCATGTATTCCCTATATTTTTTTGGTCTTTCATGAATTGATAACCAGTATTTTATAAGCCCTACAGAATCAATTACTTTTGTTCCTTTAACCAATTTCTTTTTCTCTAATCCTTTCAAGAAAAGAATAACCCACTGCCTCGTGCAGTGTGCCTTTTTTGAGAGTTCATTCTTGCTCAAATTCTTTTCTTCTGTTAATATTACTCTCAATATCCTTTCCTGTTTAATTCCGCGCATGCATGTAAGTAATTAAGGAGGTTTATAAATGTTACTTACATGTAAGTAAATGGGTATTATTTGTTTCTAGTTCTCCAGTATAAAATCGCAAAAGAAACTATGAGAAGGCCGAGGATTGTTAAAAAACTATTTAACAAATTTATTTTAATTCCTATAAGATTAAGATAGAATACAACAAGAGGAACAATTGCAATACTTAGGGCAAATGAAAGAGCAATTCTTTCAATCCAATCAATGCTTCCTTTTTCATTTTCAGTATCTTTATGTTTTTCTTCAAATGGTTTTGATTTTGGGAAGAAGAGTCATAAAGGATACTTTTCTAGCAATAAAAGAAATCCTGAAAGAGGATAAGTTCGTTTGCCAAAAGTTTTTTTTGTTAAAAGATAGCTATTATCAAATTCTTTAAGTCCCTTATAATCCTCAGAATTTATTTCATTTTGATATTTGACTTCAAGAGCTGTATTTTCATATATAAAATCAATTTCCTTAGTTTTAGATTTATTTGTCCAGTAATAAACTTTATCAGTATAATTAAACACATTTGATTTTGTCTTTTTAATTATAAGTCGGATTAGATGATTTAACAAAACCCCTTCACTTATTTTGGATAGGTTACTTTCAAAGAAACTTTTATATTTTTCAAAATTTCCTTCAATGCTATTTATCCATTTATAGATACAAGAAAGTATAAAGGGATCTGAAAAATAGATTTTTTTTGATTTTGGGTAATCTGGAATCTTCTTGTTGAAATCCATCTTATATATAATATTTAAGACAAACATTTCTTCAAGAGCCTCTAAATACTTTGAGGCAGTATTGTGGGTATCAATGTCTGTTCCAGAAGATAAAGATGACCATGAAATTTCGGTGGTATATGTTTCAATAACTCTTCTTAAAAGCTGTTTTGCATATTTTTCCTTAAGATTTATCTTTGCTAAATCTCCAATTATCCATTTTAAATAAATATCATAAGAATAGTCTGAAATAAATTTGGTTGTGTAATATTCATTTATTATTTTTATAAATCCTCCTGTTAAAAGATAGTTTTCATATTCTCTTTGGATTTCTTTTATATGCAGTTTTATTAAAGCCTCATCTTTCAATCTTTTTCCTGTAAGATTCATTTGAAATTTTATTGCTTTGAGATATTCTGAAAAAGTCAATGGGTTCATTATAAAATGTCTTTTTCCACTATCTCCTCTTCCCGGAAGCCTTTCTATACTTCTTTTCAAGTCTATTGAATTTGAGCCACATAAAAGAACAAAGCATTGACTTAACTTTCCAGAATCATAAAAATGTTTTATTACAAATTCCCATCCCTCTACAAAAGGTATTTCATCAAGAAAAATAAATCTTTCCCCTTTTTCTGAAAAATCAAAAAACAGATTTAAAGCCTCTTCAAGTTCAGATTTATTTATATTATCACAAGAATAAAAAAATATGTTTTTGGGATTTTTTTTCTTAGCCAGTTCTTTTATTGTTTGTTTTATGTATGAAGTTTTACCAACTTGTCTAGGGCCTCTTATTGAATATATTCCTTCTTCAAATTTTTTAATTAAACTATAATCCCAGGTT
>JBBSXH010000114.1:0-5502 GCA_038045865.1 Nanobdellota archaeon | reverse complement strand
ATTGATGTTCAATTAAAGAAAAGAGCTGATTTAGTTCCAGCACTGGTAAAAATTATTAAAGGTTATGCTAAACATGAATCTGGAATAATGGAAGCAGTTACAAAAGCACGTTCAGATATGTTAAAAGCAGGTAATATTGCATCAAAAGTAAAAGCAGGTGATGCATTACAAGCAACATTAGGAAGAATATTTGCAATAGCAGAAAACTATCCTAATCTAAAAGCAAATGAAAACTTCTTGCAATTACAAACAGAATTATCTTCAATAGAAGATAAAGTTGCTTATTCAAGACAATATTATAATGATTCAATATTATACTTAGAAAACGCTTCTGAAAGTTTCCCAGGAGTATTCTTTTTTAAGTTATATGGAAGAACAAAAAAAGATTATTTGAAAATACCAGCATCAAGTAAAGAGATGCCTGAAATTGATTTATAAAAAGAGAATAAAAGAGTTCTGATAAATTAAACAAATTAAAACAATAATCAAATATGAAACATATTGATAATTTAGTAGAAAAATTAAAGCAAGAATATACCTTAGGGACAGAAATTAATTGGAATAACTTAGCAAAAGATAAGAACATTGGTTTTTTAGTAGACAAAAGAGTAATAATCCCTTTTTCTTTTCCAAATCCAAATTTTCCTCAATTTGTTTTTACTAGCCCTTCTATATTTAAAAAAGAGCATTTTTATAATATAGCCCATGAATTTGGGCATGTATTATTAAATTCATATTCAGAAGAAGAAGCTGATTATTTTGCAAACAAGATTTTAGGATATAAAGCGCCACAAATAGCCCCTTTAATAGATATGACCTATAAATTTTTTAGACATCCCGTTAATTGTTTATCACTGATTTTTGGAAGGGATAAATATATGTTTAAGTTTGGAGATAAACTGATTAAAGAAATTAATGTTTAGGACTAGTTTATAACTAATACTTCATGGTTACTTAACTAACCTTATGGTTACCAAAAGATTTAAATAGTTACTTAAGTAACCATACCTATGAAAAAACTTGAAAAGGTTGAGATGTTAGAACAAGGAGAAGCTTATGCAAAGATAATTCAATGGTTTTTTGCATACCCACTACTGCCCATTAGTCTAAGTGATCTTTCAAGAGAACTTAAGATTTCTAAAAAAACTGCAACCGGAATAATCTCAGAATTAGTTGAAATAGGATTTATAATTAAAGAAGAAATAGGAAGAAGTTGGAGATTGTCTTGTAATCAAAAGCACACTTATAATTTTACAAAAAAAATAAGTTATAATTTATCTTTAATTTATCAATTTTTATATGAAACTGATATGATTAGTAAAATTTATGAAATTATTGGAAACCCTAAGGCAATAGTTTTGTTTGGAAGCTATAGAAAAGGAGACGATACTGATAATAGTGATATAGATTTAGCAGTTGAAATTGTTGGTAATGAAGATATTAAAATTGTTCAATTAGGAGCAATTCCTCAAATAGGCTATAGAAAAAATGTCCTAGTAAATTTGCATATCTTTTCTAGAAACAAAATAGACTTAAATTTATTTAATAATATTGCAAATGGAATAGTTTTAGAAGGATTTTTGGAGGCAAGTCCATGATTTCAAGATATAAACGACCAGATAGAAAAGATGCATTAAGTATTATCAATGCCTCAAAAAGAGAGATGGAATTTACATTATCTTTAGAAGTAAAAGAAAATTCTGCTTCAACAATAATAAAAAATATTTATGAATGTTTTAGGATGTTGGGTGATGCGATTCTAGTTTCAAAAGGAATTGTTAGCCAAGACCATATAGAGCCTTTAAATGAACTAATCAATCTAAAAATTAAAACTCCTCGTCCGCTAGGATTACTCTCAAATTTAAGAATTTTAAGACATAATATAAATTATTATGGTTATTCTCCAAAAATTGAAGAAGTAAAAGATATTGTTTTATTTGCAAAAGAATGTTTTAATCCAATTTTAAAAGAAGTTTTAAAAATAGTTAATCATCAAGCTTAAAAACTCTTTTATCATATTATTTTCATGCCAGAACGAATATCTTTTCACGACCAAATTTCAAGAAATAAACTTAAATCTTTTTTCTTAATTGCAATAATCTTTATTATTTTTCTTGTAATAGGATATGTAATTTCAATGATATATGGACAAAGCGACCCATATCTTTTTACTATTATTATGATAATTTCAATTGTAGTATCAATATCTTATATCCTAATATCTTATTATAATTCAGATAAAATTGCTCTTGCTTCTGTAAGTGCAAAACCTGCTTCTCAAACAGAATACAGACAATATCATAATCTTGTAGAAGGCTTGACTCTTGCATCAGGAATGCCTAAACCAAGGCTGTATATTATGAATGATTCTCAAATCAATGCATTTGCCTCTGGAAGAGACCCAGAACATGCTGTAATCTGTGTTACAACAGGAGCTTTAGAAAAATTAGACAAACAAGAATTAGAAGGAGTTTTAAGTCATGAATTATCTCATATAGCCAATTATGATATTAGATTCATGACTCTAACTGCAGTAATGGTTGGAATGATTGCAATAATTTCCCAAATATTTTTAAGAAGTTTATGGTTTAGAGGAGGAAATAGAGATGATAACAAGGGTAATGCAATTTTCATGATTATAGGAATTATCCTTGCTATTTTAGCACCTATTGTGGTTCAATTAGTTCAATTTGCTATCTCAAGAAAAAGAGAATATACTGCAGATGCTTCTGCTGTTATGTTTACAAGAAGCCCAACAGGATTGATTAAAGCACTAAAAAAAATACAAAACGAGCACCCAAGTCCTCAACAAGTTCAAGAATCAAGACAAAAAATAAACAAATCAATAGCACCATTGTTTATTTCAAATCCTTTTAAAACTTCAATGCAAGAATTAACATCAACTCATCCTCCTTTAAATAAAAGAATTGAAATACTTGAACATATGTAATTAAAAGTAGAAAAATATGCTAAATAATATGTTAAACTCAAAAAGTGAAAAAGAATTATTAAAATATGCAAAAAAATATGCAAAATCAAAAGGATTAAAATTAAATTCTAATGAAAAAATATTAAATGGAATAATCAAAGCATTAATGAGAAATAAAGAATTTAAAGGAGATATTTATTGTCCATGCAGAATTGTTACAGGAAATAAAGAAAAAGATAAAGATATAATTTGCCCTTGTGTATTTCATCGAGGAGAAATTGAGTTGCAGGAACACTGCAAATGCAATTTATTTTTTAAATAAAACTTGCAACCTATTCACGCATTACAAACAAAAGAAAGATTTAAATAGTGTTATCAATTGATAATATTATCATATGATAAATACAATGCAATTACAAAAAGAACTAAAATTCAATATAAGTGATATAATAAAAAGAAGTCCAAGATTAGAAACAGTAATATTAGTTGAAAAGTTTATTAAAGAACATAGTGGAGATTTTAAAAAAACAGAACTGTTTAATAGTCTTCCAAAAAAAGCGATGTGGGGGACTTTTAATGTAATTCTTAATTACCTTTATGAAAATAACAAGATAGGAATTGATAAAGAAGGTTATATAATTTATATTTGGAATCCTGAATTAATACAAAAATTATTAAACAAGAAAAGATACTGATTATTATGAGGCCAATACAGCCAGCAAAAGGAGTTGTATTTATTGAAGATAAAACTGAAAAAGCATTTATTTCTCTTGCAGAAAACAGCCCCTTAAAAAAATCAATCATAAAAGCGATTTTAGATTTAAAAGAAAATGCATTTTGTGGAGAAAAAATAAAAAAAGAACTAATCCCTAAAGAATATATAAGAAAATATAAGATAGATAATTTATTTTGGTATAAACTATCAAAAGACTGGAGGCTTGTTTATTCTGTTGCTAAAGATAATATAGAAGTTTTAGCAGTTATTATAGAGTATTTTTCAAGTCATAAAGATTATGAAAGAAAATTTGGTTATTGATAAAAAATTATTTTGAATATTATTAATTAAAAACCAATCAAAATCAGAAAAAGGGTTTTTAAAACTTATCTAACAAAAATCAAGAGTAAAACTTCTTAGAAAAATATATATACTCCAAACACCTATATATAATATGAAAAATAGGTTATATAGAACAACAAAAGTCACAGCAACCTTATGCAGATATAGTTGTCACAGCAAACCCATTTTTTCAACACTTAAACTTCTGGTTTAAGATTACAGCTTTTTCTGTTTCTTGAATTATTTTTTCTAAAATGTTACAAAAAGTTTATCCTGCTTTTGAAAGAGACTATTTATGCGAGATTTGCGGACAAGCAGTTACAAATCCTTTATGTCCTGTTTGTCTTACAACAGAAATAGAAGCATGGCTAACTCTTTATCCAAATTTAAGGAATGAATTAATACCAAGACTTTACAAATATCTAGAAAGAACAAAACACAGAATCAACGATGCAACACAGTGTATCAAATGTAAAAACAAGAGAGCATCTATTTGTCCTTATTGTTTTACAGAACATGTTTTGTATGAGTTAAAGAGATTAAAGTCAAACAGAATTATCTTAAAAGAATTCTTGCAATTCTTTAACTTTGATTTTGAACATACAGGTTATTCAAAAGATGCTGAAAAACTTGGAGTGATCTAAATAAACATAAAAAAAGCCATCAAATAATGCAAGACATGTGCAGAAGAATAATACCAACCAGAATCTAAAACAGGAACGCCTTTTTCTAAAATTATAGTAGATGCCCTTACAGAAATTGATTCATCAACCCAAAAAGGCGAAGAACCAAGAGAATAAACTCTTAGAAAAAATGCAAATAAAAGAATAATTATTAATAACCAATACTCTAAATTTATTTTCTTAAACAATCTTTTCATAAACATTAAAGAATAATCGATATTTTAAAACTAACTAAAATTAATCTTCTCAACTCCTTCCTAACAATCCTAGGGATTATTGTGATTTCTTGGGCGATTTTATATTGGAAAAATAAAAGAAAAGCAACTAGCAAATTCTAATCCTTTTACTCTGATTTCTAACATAGTATGTATTCAATACATACTAAATAAAATTTAAGGAATTTTAGAGGCTCTTGCTTCTCCCACAAAATGTATAATCTCATAACATTACCAACAATCAATTGTATTTGGGTTGTCTTTAGTTCCCAAATTCATCCTTAAATATAAATTTCCTAACCCCATAATCCCTAAGAATTATGGTTATTTTAATAACTAAAAAGAAGGAATTATGGTTATTTTAATAACTAAAAAGAAACATTTATAAACTTAAATATGCATTAATTTACATGGAATTTAGTTCAATAAAAGAATCTAATCCTTGGTGGGAAAAAGATGACTGGGAAAAGACAGACCTCCATTTATCAAATATAAGGGAACAAAAAATAACCTGGGATTATAGTTTAATTAAAAAATTTGAAGAAGGAATATATTCAATAAGCGGCCCTAGACAAGGGGGTAATACTTCATACATAAAACAAACAATAAAAGAACTGG
>JBBSXH010000113.1:0-4038 GCA_038045865.1 Nanobdellota archaeon | reverse complement strand
CTAACTGTTTCAATGTTCATTTTATTTTACTCCTTTTTTATTTTGATATTTGAAAGCGGTAGGGGAGAATCGAACTCCCGTCTCAAGCGCCACAGGCTCGCGTTCTAGCCACTGAACTACAACCGCCATGTTATTTAATTGTGGATATCTATTCTTCCATGAATTTAGCTTATTTAAATTTTTTTGACTGCTCCACCCAATCAATTCCTCATATTTTTTAAGTGCATTTATCCCATTTATTGTGATTATTCCATATCTATTGTTAAAATAAATATTAGGATTAAAACCAAGCATCTTTAAAATGTCCCCAACTTCTCGGATTATGTTTTTGGATACTAAGGATATTGATATTTCTGGATAATATTTTTTATAGCCATATCTTGATTTAAAACATAAAGAACCATCTGTATCAAATAATCCTCTAATAAATGCACATAAAACTTTTTGATTGTTTATCTTAAGTGTTTTCGGAATACATAAGTCTTTTTTGTTTCCTGGTTTTATACCTATTACCTTGGTTTTAAATTCCCATATTGCTTGAGAGTATAATTCAAATCCAAAACTTTTATAAGACTCTTTTAGGTTAAGGTTAGCATTGTATAATCTTTTAAATAAGAGTTTAATATAATTTTTATAATACTCTTTTTCATCTAAAGGATTACCCTTTAATCTATAATCATATCTTTTAGCAGAAAGAAAACCATCTCCATAATGCATGCCTATTTCTTCTGCTAATTCTGGAGTAATCTTATTAGGAATTTTTATATCTTTTTTAATGTCTGATAAGCTGTAATTTATGTTTGAAATATTTAAATTTAAATCTGTATTGTTAAAGGTTATACAAATCTTATCAAATATTTTTCTTTGTTCTCCAAAACATTTTCTTCCTATAATCTTTATTTCATCAATAACTTTGCCTTCATATTTTTTTATAAGATTATTTTCTTTCTCGTTAAAAAACTTAGAAATCTTTTTGAAAACAGAGTAAGGGATTGAAGATAGCCTAAACATGTAAGATTTACTTAAAGTACTTTCGTTTATTTCTAATTTTTTTGCTAAACCTATCCATTTTAAATTAGATTTTTCTTTTAAATCTTTAATAAATCTCTTTTGATTCTCTTTTGAGAAAACAACTCTTTTATTCATAGCAAAAATAAGAATCATCTCTTTATAAATTTTTATACTACCAATTAAACCATATTTATTTATATCTTTCTTAAGTATAAAAAGGTTAAGATTATTGAACTTATTAGAATTTTTACTAAAAGCCAAGCTAGAATTATTGTTCTTTATTTTAGTTGTGGGGAAACCCCCAAAGTTTAGCTTTCATAGAATTAGGTAGAAGAAGGGGGTTTTTAAAATTATGGTTTCTTGTTAGGAAAGCCATATTGTTCGTCTATTTCTCTATCAATATCAGCAAAATCTAATCCCATTTCTTTATCTTTTGTATCTTCAATTACTTCAAGAATTTTTCCACTATGAAAACCAATATATCCTTTTTTTCTTTTAATTAAAGCAAAAAATCTTCCCCCTTCTTTATTTAGGTCTATTCCTGCACCAAGAGAGTCCAAAATGCTTTCTCCGACTAAAGTATCAAGATTGTTTAATTGTTTTATAGAAATCTTTTTTTCTTTTAATACTTTTACGATAGTTTCTTCAGAAACATAAGAAAAATCTGAACCAAGTTTTTGAGTGTTTCCATTAAAGGTTCTAATTAAATCTCCTTCTTTAATTTGATATTCACTATTGCTTGAAATATAAGCAGTCATACTTAGATTTATCAAAATAAGCATTTATAAGAATTATTGTAAGACAAACCTTATTTTCTAATCCTAAATATTAAATTTTTTCTTGAAAACCTGTCTTTTTCTTTAGGAGTATAAACTTCTAGGATTTTAAATCCAATTTTTTCAAGTAAATCAATCAATTCTTCTTTTTCATAGAGATAATAATACCTCATATAAGGGATATTATCTTCTTTCCAAGACATATAAATATCTCCTTTTAATCCATTAAATCTTTCGTCTTCAGAATCCCAAACACTGATTAAGGCTTCTGCACCAGATTTCAAAACCCTATAAAATTCTTTTAGTGCATCTTCTCTTTGTTTTTTTGATTCTAAACAATGGAGTGTTGCTATGAACAAGCCATAATCAAACATTTCTTTTTTGAATTCTGAAGAAGGCAAATTGTCTGCAAAAGCTTTGAATAACTTGGCTTTTATTTTTTCTTCTTTAATGTATTTTTCTGCATGTTTTATTTGGTTTTCAGAAAAATCAACACCATAATATTCAATATCATTATTTTTAATCATATTTCTTCCAGAACCACACCCTAAATCAACTATCTTGCCTTTTTTATCTTTTAAAAATTCTACAATAACGGGAAGTTTTCCCACACGATATTCTTTCCAAGGATTTGAAATACTATCCCAAACTTGTTCTTGATTTGGCTTTGGATTTTCTTTAAGGTATTCTTGAGCAGAGATTATTTTTAGGGGGAGGGTCATAATGTTTTCTCCATATAAATTCCTTGATTATCTAATTTATATCCGAGCTTTTTGTAGTATTGTCTTACTCCAACTCCAGAAATAACTTTTAAAATGTTTATTTTATTTTCCTTTGTTATTCCTTCTGCTTTTTTCATTAATTCTTTTCCTAATCCTTTATGTTGCCCAAATTCTTTTGCTTTTTCTCCAATACCTAATGCTTGTCCATAAACATGGATTTCCCTAATGAATGCAAAAGGCTTTTTGCATTTGATGCCTATTCTCAATCTGCATAAACCAAATAAAATATTATTTTTATTTACAAATTCTAAAAAATATTCAGTTCCCTTACTTGAGTGATATTTTGTAATCTTTAAATTTAATTTATGATTTATTTTTTTTCCTTTTTTTAAATCTCTTAAAGCAAATCCAATTTCTCTAAATCTTATTTCTTCAATTCTCGCTTTCTTTTTTATAAGAAAGTCCTCAACATTCTTTCTTAAATCAATCCTTATTGTTCCTGCAACTAAATATTCAGGAGGGATTTCTCTCATTACTCTCATAACTCTACAATAATTAGGAATAATTTCCATTATCTTTATTATTAATTCTTCTGTTTGTTTTTGATTGTAAGGTATATACTTTTTCTCTTGAAAAAGTTTGACCAATTTAGCACCGCACAAAACCTGACAAGGATAAATTTTTAATTGGTCTGGTTTAAATCTCTCATCACTAAATAATTTTCTATACATTTCAAAATCTTTTTTTATATTGCTTTTAGGTAATCCTAACATCATATGATAACCAATCTTAAACCCATTATTTTTTAATAATTCAGTTGCTTCAATTACTTGTTTTATTAAATGCCCTCTTTTAACTAACTTGTAGATTTTATCATCTAAACATTGAACTCCTAATTCAACTCTTGTGCATCCAAATTTTAACATTCTTTTAATAATTCCTGTTTGGAGAATAGTGTCTGGACGAGTTTCAAGGCACAGGGCAACACATCTATGTTTTGCTTTTTCATTTAATTTTTTAGCTTGTTCTAGTGTTTTGCTTTTCTTATTATTTAATGCATCATATATTTTTTTAATAAATTCATTTTGATATTTAATAGGGTAATCAAGAAAATTTCCTCCCATGATTATTAATTCTATTTTAGAAGTTGGATGATGCATAACTTCAAATGCATTTAATCTTGATTTAACTTGTTCATAAGCATCATATTTTAATCTGCTTGCTCTTAAAACAGGAGGGGACTTAGGAGTATAGGATTGAGGAACATTTAAAGAAGGACAATATAAACAAGTTCCGTGTTTGCATTTTTTAGGTTTGCACATTACTGCAATAGGAGTTACACCTGCAAGGGTTTTGGAGGGTTTTCTAACTTCGTTTTTGAGAGGGGGTTTCATAATTAATTAATAATTTTTCAATATATTAATCTTTGCTGAATGGGTTTTTTGATTAATAATTATGAAAATTAGGGAAGACAAATCAGGCTGTGGTATAATTAGTAAAATTTAAATACTTACTTCTCGTCGGTAATA
>JBBSXH010000112.1:0-1187 GCA_038045865.1 Nanobdellota archaeon | reverse complement strand
GTTGTATAAATATAAACCAGGAATAAAAAACGAATTTGTTAAAGGATATTCAATTGAGAAAAAAGGGTTTAGTGATGTTGTAAATGAATTATTAGAACAAGGTAAAAATGTTTATGTTATGGATAAGAGAGGAGAAGATATAAGAAAATTAAGTGATAAAGAAATGAAAAATGCTGTTTTTATTTTGGGAGATCAGGATGGAATACCAAAATTTGAAATGAAAAAACTAAAGAAAATGGATATTGGCAAAATAAGTGTTGGAAATCAAATGTATTTTGCTTCTCAAACAACAACAATTATTCAAAATGAATTGGATAGAAGAGAACTTTAAAGTTAATTTGAATTTCTAATAAGATTATAATTCTAACTGCTATGTTTATCATCTCCAAAGCTTAAAAAATTAATTTCAAATCTTATAGAGATTGCAAGATATTAACAAATAGTTTAAAGAACTAATATTTATATTTTCCAGATAATTGCAATAATAACTCTTCATGAGCTAAATCTTCTTGAGAAATTTCTGAGTCAAGGCTAGACGCAATCCCATACTTATTTAATTCTCCAGGAACAATTTTTGTAGAACTTAAAATTTCTAAAAATTCTGGGTCGAGGGATTCATAAAATTCTCCAGGAATATATTTATTTTGATTAGCTAAAGAAATATCTTGTGTTCTAAACATTTTGATTAATGTTTGATATGCTTTGCATTTTGAAGATACAACTTTTGCACAAGGCATTTCAATATTCTCTTCTTCATTAACTCTTAAACTTAACTTTCTCCCCTTTAACATTCTTATATTAAAAAATCAATCTTTAAAAACATTTATATTAAATCTAATTCATCACAAATTCAGGTTTTGCAATAACCTCTCCTTCTTCAAATTTCCTATAAACTCCAATAAATCGCTCATCTAAAAATGCACTAAATAAATTTTCTTTTGGAATTTCTTTTAAATCATCCTTCATGAGGGGTTTTCCTGTTAAAATTTGTTTTAAGTTTTTTTCTTTAACCTGCACAACAGGCAAGATTTCACTAACAATTTCTGCAGGAATTAAAATTTTTCTTAATTTTGTTTCATCTCCTTTTTCCTTATAATTTTTAAATGCACTTTCAATTTCTTCAATACTAAAAGAATTTTTGATTTCAAAAATTCCTGCCTTTATTCTTCTTAATTCAATCATATGTG
>JBBSXH010000111.1:0-8099 GCA_038045865.1 Nanobdellota archaeon | reverse complement strand
AAAATAATTAAAAAAGGAGAATCTGAAAGAGTTGAGTTTAAACCTTCTTTATCTCAGATAAATGATATCATAGAAACAATTTCTGGATTCGCAAATTCAAGTGGCGGAAATATTTTAATTGGAGTGTCTGATAATAGAGAGGTTATTGGTTGTAATATTGGAAAAGATAGTATTGAGAAATTAACAAATACTATTAACCAAAATATTGAACCAAGAATTTATCCTGAGATTTTTGTTGAAGAGATTGATGCTAAGAAGATTATTGTTATTAATGTCTTAGAAGTTTCTGATAAACCTGTTTTAGCATCTGGAAAATTATATAAAAGAGTTGGAAAATCAACAATTCTTGCTTCAAGGAATGAATTTGAAAAACTTATCTTAGAAAAACATAAAGAAAAAATACAATTTGATAATCAAATTTGTGAAAGAGCTAGTTTAAAAGATATTGATAAAGAGAAGGTAAAAAGATTTAGAGAGTTATATGAAGAAATAAATAAGAATTCTATAAAAGGTTCTGATGATGGATTATTAAAATCTTTAAATTGTTTAAAAGAAATTGATAAGGGGATGAAGGTAACCAATGCAGGTATTTTGTTATTTGGAAAAAAACCAGAAAGATTTTTTCCAATGGATTATATAACTATTTCGAGATATCCTGGAATTAAAAAAGGACAGGCATATTTAGATATAAAAGATTTTTATGGAAGTTTGTTTGAGATTGTAGACTCTGCAAATAATTATATTAAAGAGCATGTGCAAGAAAGTTCAAAAGTTGTTGAAGGAAAGATTGCAAGAGAAGTTATCCCCCAATATCCCTATTTTGCTATTAGAGAATTAATTACAAATGCAGTTGTTCATAGGAATTATAATACCTCTGGCTCTAGAATAATTATTAGGATTTATAAAGATAGAATAGAATTTAGTTCTCCTGGAGGTTTGCCTGCAAATATTACTCCTAAAAATATTGTTTATGAACAATATTCTAGAAATCCTATAATTGCTGATGTTTTTAATAAAATTAAATTCACTGAAAAAATGGGAGAGGGATGGGATAAAATAATTGAGTTTGTTAAAGAACATCCTTTAAAACCAAAACTTCCTGAAATAATAGATACAGGAAATAGTGTTGTTGTAACTTTGTTTAGTCCTAAGGAGATGGTTGAGAATGAAAAGGTGGGAGAAAAGGTGGGAGAAAAGGTGGGAGAAAAATTAACTGAAAATCAAAAGAGCATTATAAATTTAATCTCAGAAAACAAAATAATTTCTATTAAAGAGCTTTCTAAAAAGATTGGCATTGCAGAAAAAAATATTGAGGTTAATTTGAATAAGCTAAAACAAAAAGGAATTTTGAAGAGAATTGGTCCAGATAAAGGGGGTTATTGGGAGATAATAAAATAAAAAATGAGGAAAAGAGATATGATAAATAAAAAAGAAATTAAATCAACAAGCAGAAAATTATTATTAATTGGAATTATTTTAATCTCAATTATTTCATTAATATTTTTAGTCTCTGCATTAACTTCTGATGAAAGACAATCTCTTAATGATGAATTAAATAATTTAAATAAATTTATAAATAATGATAACTTAATGTTATCAATTGATAATAAAATGTTAACATCGTAAAATGGAAACAAAATTAAAGATAATAATGGAACTTGAAAAAAGGCATAACGGCATTCATTTAAGGGAACTTTCAAGATTAGTTAAAACAGGGCTTCCAAATGTTAAAAGATTTATAGATATTCTTGAAAAAGAAAAAGTGATAATAAAGCAGAAAGAAGCAAATTTAATGAAAATTTATTTAAGAGAGAGCCAGACGACAATCGCTTACTTAAAACAAACAAATAATGAAAGATTTATCCTATTGCCTGTTAAAATACAGAATGCAATAACTGAATTTTTGAATGAACTTGAAATTAAACCATTAATTGCATTAATTTTTGGCTCTTATGCTAAGGGGAATTATAGCAAAGAATCTGATATTGATGTCATGCTTGTTTTCAAGAAATTAGAGAATGTGAAAGAAATCGAGAATACTGCAAGGAGAATAAGCATGAGAACCAATACCAAAATTAGCCCAGTTTATTTAGAATACAAAAATTTTGAGAAAAACTTTTTAGACAAGAATCATGATTTTTCAAAAGAAATAAGGCAGGATATAATTATAGTAAATGGAGTAGAATTTTTTTATTCTTTATTGTGGAGGTTTTTATCATGAAAAAAGAGGAATTATTAATATGAAAATAGAAATTAACAAATTAATTGAAAGTGAAGGGTATTGTAGAGAAGTTTTTAATTTTTTCATTAAAAAAGAGGTTATTAAGAGAACAAATCCAGACTTATTTGAGAAATATTTAAATAAATCTTTAAATAATCTTGAATTTGGAAATTTTATTTTATCAGAGCATAAATTTTCTATTAAAAGAAAACTTAAAAAGAAATCGTTTTATGATTGGTGTGTTGTGATTTATTATTATTCTCTTTATCATGCTGTTTTAGCTTTAATTTCTAAAGCAGGTTTTGAATCCAAAAATCATATCGCTTCAATTTCAGCATTGACTTTATTTTACTATCACAAAAAGAATGTTTTAAAAAAAGAAGATATACAATTTATTATTGATAATCTTAATTTAAAGAGTGAAGATATTGAATTTTTATTTAATTCCAAAGAAATTAGGGAAAAAGCAAGTTATAGAGTTGATGAAACCTTTGACTTGCTTTTAGCTAAGAATTCTCAGGAAAAAACTGTTGAGATTGTGAATAAAATTAAGGAGATTTTAAAAGAATGATAAAAGATAAAAGAGGCATATTAAGAAGTTTAATTATCTTAGCAAGTGCTTTATTATTTATATCTTCACTAATCTTTTTAGTAAGTTCATTAACTAGTGAAGAAAGAGCAGCTTTAGAAAGTGAGCTTAATAGTTTGACAGCTGATTTAGACAGCCAAGGATATTCTTGGCTTGTTAACAATAATTTAAACATTGGAGGGGATATTTAAAATGGAAAAAGAAAAAGTTTATAAATCTGAGAGTATCAGAAGTAAAGTGATAATCCCTGGCGATTCTTCGGAGTTGCCAGATGACTTTTTTAATGTCGCAGTATTTATTGATAATGCTTATTTAATAAGATTAAAAAACTATTTTTTTAAGAGAAAATTTAAATACTCTCTGAAAGATTTTGTTTTAAAGATAGCGGAAGCTAATAATTTGGTTGTTGAGAAAATATTTATTTATGATGCCCCTCCTTTCCAAACAGAGAATCCTACTGAATGGGAGAATAAGAAAAAAGAGGATTATGATAAGTTTGCCAGTTATTTTAGGGAAGAAGAGATTATTTTAAGAGAAGGGAGAACCCAGAGGCTAAAAATTGGGGATAAGTTTGTTTACAGGCAGAAGGGTGTTGATATGCTTCTTGGCATTGATGCAGTATCAGCTAAAAATGATTTTCCAAACATTAAGGTGGTTGTTTTATTGACTGGCGATAGTGATTTTGTTCCTGTTGTTGAAAAATTAAAAAAGTTGATGATTCCTGTTTTCTTATGGACTTATTTTGAGAAGATTAGAGGAAGCCCGTTTTCAAAAAGCAATTTCCTGATAAAATCTGTTTCAAGGCATTTTAAATTAACTAAAGAATGTTTTGAGACTTCAGAAATCCTTAACCTTCCTGCTTTAGCTCGTGAGAGTCGTGGGATTTCTGACAGTGATCAAGAACCCCAACACGCCCAAGACTTTAGTTTGAGGGTTCTTGACAATGCTGAAATTAAAGAGGTGAAGAATGAAAAGAAGTAAGTTAAAAAATAATAATGTGGTAAGAAAGATAATAATATCTGGAGTTGTGTTATTAGTTGTATTATCGTTTATTATTTTAGTTAGTGCTTTAACAAGTGAAGATAGAGCAAGTTTGCAAGGTGAGTTAGATAATTTAACTTCTCAGTTATCTGATTCAAGATATTCTTGGCTAACAAATAATAATTTGAACAATGGAGGTAATATTTAAAATGAAAGAATCAGAAATATTAGAATTGAAAAAATCTACTTCTGAATTAAAAGAAGCAGTTATTTCTATTGTAGCTATTTTAAATAAACATAAAACAGGAGAGGTTTATTTTGGGATAAAAGATAATGGAGACATTACTGGGCAAGATGTTTCTGATGCTACTTTGAGAGAAATTTCAAAAACAATTTCAGATTATATTGAACCTAAAATCTTTCCTAAAATTGAAAATGTATTAATTAAAGATAGACAATGCATATATGTAAAATTTGAAGGAAAAGAAGTTCCTTATTATGCTTATGGGAGAGCATATATTAGGACAGGAACAGAAAATAAGCAAATTTCAGCAAAAGAATTAGAAAATATGATTCTTCATAAAAATAAGGAAAATATGAGATGGGACAATCAAATAAACGAAGAGACGACATTAAAAGACATTAATGAAAAAAGAGTAAAAGAATTTGTAAAAAGAGTCGGACAAAAATTTACATCTGTTAAAAATGTTCTTTACACCCTTGAGGTTATGAAAGGAGATAATATTCTTAATGCCGGAGTTATTTTTTTTGATGAGAATCCAAGAAAAAAACTTTTTAATTTTAGATTAAGATGCGCAGTATTTGCTGGAACTTCTACTGCTACAATCTTGGATAGACAGGAATTTGATGGAGATATCTTGCAATTAATTGAAGATGGAATACAGTATGTTAAAAAAAATACTCATACCGGCATGAAGATTGATGGTTTAGTAAGAATAGATATCCCTGAAATAAATTCAGAAGCACTTAGAGAGACAATCACGAATGCTTATTGTCATAGAGATTACTATGACTCTGAAAGCGTAGAAATAGCAATTTTTCAGGATAGGGTTGAAATACGAAATCCAGGGGGCATTTATGGGGGATTAACTATAAAACAATTACTAAAAGGAGAAGCTGGAAAGAGAAGAAATCCTTTAATTGCAGAATTATTGAATCGGGCTCATTTTGGCGAAAAATGGGGAAGAGGAATACTATTTATTCTTGAAAAAGAAAAGGATACTAAGTTTAAAGATATTGCTGAGGTGTTTACTGTAACTTTCAAAAGAAAAGAATTAAAGATTGGAGAAAAAGCAGGAGAAAAAATTAATTTAAATAATAGACAAAAGAAAGCTATAGAACATATTAAAGAAAAAGGCAAGATAACAACTAAAGAATATTTGATTCTTAATTTTGGGATTAAGGAGAGAACTGCAAGATATGACTTAAATGACCTTGTGGAAAGAAATATTTTAATTAAGGTTGGCTCAACAGCATCTGCACATTATGAATTAAAAAGTTCGGCAAAGTTCGGCAAAGTTCGGCAAAATGGTGGAAAAGAGATGAAAAATGTTATATAAAATTAATAATAAAAAAGCAATTGGGAAATCAGCAAGCAGGAAATTATTATTAATTGGAATTATTTTAATCTCAATTATTTCATTAGTATTTTTGGTTAGTGCATTAACCAGTGAGAATAGAACAAGTCTTCAAAGCGAGTTTGATAGCTTAACAGCAGACTTAAACAACAATGGATATTCTTGGCTAACTGATTATTCAATTAATTATCCATCAGTTGAAGTTTATCGCGAGGGCGGGAATGAAAGCATAGCTAAATTTGAAAATGTTTCAAGTGAGGGTTGGTATAAAATATATTTAACAAATCTTTCTGAAAATGAAACTCAAGATGTTTTTGATTTGAAATCTGGAAAATACGAAAAGATAAGTTATGAAATTTATTTAAAAAAGATAAGGATAGATGAAATAAGAAAAGAACTAAATCAAGAGGGGGGAATGTTTAAATACTAAAATAAGTATAGTATTATACTAAAAAAGAGATAATGAAACAACAAATACTGACAAAAGAGGAAGTGAAGATAATTGAACTATTTAGGACGGGATTATTTAAGCAATATACTATAAGAGAGATTGCTAAAAATATTAATAAAAAGTCATATAATTGGGTATTCAAAGCAGTTGGAAAACTCAAAGAATTAAAAATTATTAAATTAGAGGTAAAAGGGAATTCCAACATTTGTTCAATTAATCTTGAGAATAATCTTACTTTAATTTATCTTTCTCTTTTGGAGCAGGCTAAAATAAGCGAAAAACTACCATTGAAAAATATAAATATCTTACTTGGGTCTATTCCTGTAAGCTATTTTACATTTATTATTACAGGAAGTTATGCAAATGAAAAACAGACTTCTAAATCTGATTTGGATGTTTTGGTAATTGTTGAAAATAAAGAAGATGTGAAAAAAGTTTTTGTTGTTTTAAAAAATAAAGGGGAATTAATGATTCCTAAGGCGCATATTTTTGTATTTAGCAAGGAAGAATTTTTTAAAATGCTTTTGGAAAAAGAGGAAAATTATGGAAAACAGGCATTTAGAAATAATATTCTTTTTTTTGGGGTTGAAAATTATTATTTGATTTTAAAGGAGGCGATTGAAAATGGATTCAAAGGTTAAACTTTATATTGAGAGGGCAGAGAATGAATTTAGATTAGCAAAGGCAATATTTAATCTTTCCAAAAATGAAAAAGCTAAAATAGAGCTTGAGGCAAATCCAGATGATACATTTTATTCTGCGGTTATCTCACATAGTTATTATTCTATATTTTATTCTGCAAAGGCAATTTTACTTTCTAAAGGAATAAAGATAGAATTTCCTCAAGAGCATAAGAAAACTTTTTTTGCATTCAAGGAAAATTTCGTTGATACTGGTTTGTTGGATAAAGAATTGCTGGTAATTTATGATGATATTATTGTTAAAGCTGATGAGTTGCTGAGCTTGTTTGCACAGGAGAAATGGAAAAGAGGACACTTTACTTATAAGATAATTTCACAGGCGAATGTTGAGCCTGCAAAAGAATCTATTGACAATATAATTAAGTTTTTGGTAAATATAAAAGCGGTTTTGGAAAATAATGAATTTGAAGAAAAAAGAAGAAAACAGGAAGAGGAAAAGCAAAAAATAGTTGAAGAGGAAAGGAAAAAGTTAGAAGAGATAAAAGGGGTGAAAGATGAATAAAAAAGAATTAATTAAAAAAAAGATAATTAGAAATTTAGCAGGGGTTGGACTAGTCTTAATTGTATTAATGAGTTTAGTATTCTTAGTCAGTGCATTAACATCTGAAGATAGAGCAAGTTTGCAAAGTGAGTTAGATAATTTAACAGCTGAATTGAATACTCAAGGATATTTGTGGATTATTGAACATAATTTAAACATAGGGAGTAATATTTAATGGAAGAGGAAAGAGAAATAGTTGTTTTTAATGGAAAAAATATAAGAAGAAAACTAATCGGAGATAAATGGTTTTTTTCGGTTGTTGATATTGTAAGGGTATTGACAGATAGCGAAGATTCTAGAAAATACTGGAATAAGTTGGTACAACGATTAAGAGAAGAAGGTAGTGAAGTGGTGACATTTTGTCACCAGTTGAAATTAATAGCAGAAGATGGAAAATTAAGAGAGACAGATTGTGCAGACACAGAAGGTATTTTTAGAATAATTCAGTCAATTCCATCAAAAAAAGCAGAACCATTCAAAAGATGGCTTGCAAAAGTGGGTTATGAAAGAGTACAGGAAATAGGAAATCCTGAACTTGCGCAAGAAAGAATGAAAAAACTTTATGAACAAAAAGGATATTCTAAAGATTGGATTGATAAAAGACTAAGAGGAATTGCAATAAGACAAGATTTAACTGATGAATGGAAAAATAGAGGATTGAAAGAAGAAATTGAATATGCAATTTTAACTAATGAAATAAGCAAAGCTACTTTTGATAAGACTATTGAAGAATATAAACAACTTAAAGGACTTGATAAAGAGAATTTGCGAGATCATATGGATGAGCTTGAATTGATATTTGGAATGCTTGGAGAGAAGGTTGCTACAGAAATAACAATTAGTAAAGATGCAGGGGGATTTCAAGAATGTGCTGTAGCTGCAAGACAGGGAGGAGAAGTTGCTGGTAATGCAAGAAAAGAAGCAGAACAAAAAATTGGAAGAAGTGTTGTTTCACAAGAAAATTTTTTATATTTAGAAGAAAAAAATAATAAGAAAATAAAGAAAAATAAAAAGAAA
>JBBSXH010000110.1:0-2179 GCA_038045865.1 Nanobdellota archaeon | reverse complement strand
ATTAAAGCCGAAGGCTTTAATCTAATTTTCGTTTAGAGAATTCTCATATCATCTAAGTTAATCATTTGCAAAGCTTGAGAATTAATTTCAAAGCGAGTATGATTAAATAATATTAAAAGTCATTAACCCAAAAATTTTAAATAGGTTTAGATATTTGTTTATTCATGAAATGGAAAAGAGTTGGTGTGTTTATTTTGATTATTATTATTTTAGGAATTACAAGTTTTTATTATCCTTATTTTGTAGGTGATAAAATTAAAGTTGATTATTCTTCTGAAAAGGCTTATGTTGTTAGAATAATTGATGGAGATACAATTGAAACAAGTGCAGGGGTAATTAGGTTTTTGGGAATAAATACACCAGAAAAAGGGCAGAATTATTCTCAAGAAGCTACAGATTTTTTAAAACAAATTGAATATCAACAAGTTAATTTAGTTAGAGATTTTGAAGATTTAGATAAATACAAAAGAAAATTAAGATATGTTGTTTATAATGATAGGATTTTTAATATAGAGATTGCTGAAAAAGGGCTTGGAAAAGCATACATGACTAATGATTTAATTTATACAGATAAAATAATTAATGCTCAGATATTTGCTCAAGAGAATTGTCTTGGGTTGTGGAAACAAGAGTTGGAGAAATGTAAGTAGTTCTATTAAAAATTATGGAAGATAAATCATAACCATAATTTTTGTTATTTCTGATAATGCTTAAATTTATTCTTTTTGCAGATGAGAAGTATAGTTATTAAAATAAAACATCAAACAAAGCTTAATTTTTTTCTAACCCATCTCATTCCTGCTAAGATATTAAACAGAAATATCAAAAATTATATTAGTATTCTTTATACTCTTTCTCAATATAATATCTTATAGGCATAAGCATGCCTAGAATAAACATCAGCCATCCAAAAGCCATTAGAGAAATGATTATCCAATTCTTTAGAAAAAATGATATTATTAATAATCCTGCCCAGCAAATAATTCCAGAAATAAACAAGATTACCCAAGTTATTTTTTCTTTTCTTTTAATTATAAAATATGAAAGATAAATAATAAATATACCTATTGAAATTAATAATATTCCTGTTAAAAGATTAAACAAAAAGAAAAGGTTTGCTATTTTTGGATTATATGTTGAAAAAAATCCCCATACCTCTGAGATTGATTCAAATAAATAGGTCATATTAAATTTTTGGAAAGATATAGTTAGAATCCCTAGTAAAATCAGATAAATACCATTATAGAGAGTTATCTTTGCTCCTTGTTTTACTCGTTGTATATTCATAATTTATTAACTGATTTGATATTTAAAAGAATTTGGGGGGAGGATTGTATATTTAGTTTGAGAGGAAAGACATACCAAAAGCCTTAAAATCTTTTAAATTATCTTCTATTATGGCTCATAAAATAGAACTTCTTGCACCAGCAGGCGATTTTGAGTGTCTTGTGACTGCTATAAATGCAGGAGCAGATGCTGTTTATTTTGGAATTGCAGATTTTAACATGAGAGCAAGAACAAAAAACTTTCAATTAACAGATTTACCGAAAGTTGCGAGATTATGTAAATTAAGAAAAATAAAAAAATATTTAACTTTAAACACTATTGTTTATGATGAAGAGATAAAGAAGGCTGAAAATATAATTAAAAAATCAAAACCATTTATTGATGCAGTAATTTGTTCAGATATAGCTGTTATGTTGCTTTGTAAAAAATATAAAGTTGATTTTTTTGTTTCAACACAATGTTCTATTTCAAACTCAAAAACTGCAGAGTTCTTTAAAAAATTAGGAGCAAAAAGAATTGTTCTCGCAAGGGAGCTTAATTTAAATCAAATAAAAAAAATCTCAAAAATAATTCCAACAGAAATATTTATTCATGGAGCAATGTGTGTTTCTGTTTCAGGAAGATGTTTTTTATCAGAACATTTATACAAACAATCAGCAAATAGGGGAAAATGTATTCAACAATGTAGAAGATATTATGATGTTAAAGATGATCAAGGACAAGAACTGAGAGTTTCTAATCATCATATTTTTTCTGCAAAAGATTTATGCACTTTGCCTTTTATAGAAAAATTAAAAAAATCTGGTGTAATTTCATTTAAAATAGAAGGAAGAAGCAGAGAACCAGAATATGTTGATGTAGTTGTTAAAGCATATAGAAAAGCATTAGACAA
>JBBSXH010000109.1:0-4357 GCA_038045865.1 Nanobdellota archaeon | reverse complement strand
TAATCTTTTTCTAAGCTCTTTTTCTTTTGAAGTTAATTGCAATTTTAGTAACTGCTCTTTTGAAGTTAACTTTGATTTTAATGATTTTTCTTTTGAAGTTAATTCTTTTTTTGATTTACCAAAATCAGATGAAAAAAGTTTTTTTAAATCAATTTTTTCTTTTTGAAGTTTTTCTGCTAATTCTTTTCTTTTTTTCTCAAACACATTGTTTAATTCTTTTTTCTTTTTTCCAATTTCAGCCTCTTTCTGCTTTAATATTTTAGATGATTCAAAAGCAATTTTTTCTTTTAATTTTGCTTGTTCATTATGCATTTCTTTTAATTTTTCAGATTCTTTATTCTGCAACTCAATTTGTTTCTGCCTTAATCTATTTCTTGCTTCCTGCTCTAATTTGCTCTTTAAATTTAAAACTCTTTGATTTAATGCGCCTTTAAATTTATTATGAACTTCTTTTTCAAGATGATTTTGAACTTTTTCCTCATATCTATGAGAAAATTTATTTTCCAAATCTTTATACTGCAATTCAAAATTATTTTTTCTTGCTTCTAAATCATCCTGAAGATTTTTCTGAACTTCTGTTTCCCTTGCTTTTAATTTTTTTGATAATTCTGCTTTTATTTCATTTAAACTAAGATTAAAAGCATCATTAACAGTCAAATCAACTCCAGGGTCTATTTTCTTTAATAATTCCTGCTTTCTCTTTTCATTTTCAGAGTTTTCTTTTAAAACTTTTCTCAAATAACTAATTTGCCCTTCTATTTTATTAATCTCTAAAGATTGAGTATTATCTACTCTTTTATTGCTCTTAATCTCTCCTTCAATTTTAGGTATTTCACTAATAAGTTTTGCCTGCTTGCCTCCAATCTTTTTAACTTTTCTCTTCTCAACTTCTTTTTCTAATTCTTTTATTTTTCTATGGATTTTTAAATGCTCGTCAGAAACAAAATCCTTTTTTTTACCTGCTTTATAACTCCCATTAATCTTTGCCTTTAAAATTCTCATTTCGCTTTCAATCTGAGGAATATAAGAAACATTTTTCAGCTTGCTTCTTATAGAACCTGCTTCTTCAGCATATTTAGAAGTATTCATAGAATTAAGTTCTGTCCTTAACTCCTCCAACCTCTCAACACCCTTAGCAAAAACTTCAAAATCCTTTCTACTAGGAGTAACAACATCCTGCACACTATGTCTTTTCTTATTTTTCACCATCTTTTGTATTATATTAATGTAATATATACTTTTAAATCTAACTTTTTATTTTTTCCTTAATACACGGGTATCATATCCTTGTTTTTTCCATTTATTTATCTTTTTTCTTATACTCTTAATATCTGGCAATTTATATGTTTTATCCAAAACATTTGTATCATAACCCTGTTTTTTCCATTTATTTAATTGTTTTTGCAAATCATTGCCTTTATAATGTTTTTTTATACTTTTGAACTCCTTAATTTTATGTCTTCTTAATTCTTTTAATGCCTTAATTCTTTGTTTTTCAACTCTACTTAATTCTTTTCTAAACTCTTTTTTTTCACGAGGATTTCTTGATTCAGAAGATACTAATTTTCTCTGACCTTTAATCAATTCTCTCTGTTTTCTTAATTCTCTTTTATACATCAACTCCATGTCTTTCATCATCTTGTCCCTGAAAAATAAAGAATAAACAAACAAGCCTAAAAATATTAAAAAGAAAAAACCAAATAACCCAATAATAAGATAAATTATTTTATTAGATGCTTGTTGTGAACTCTCTTTTTCATCAATAATTTTAAAAAAAGCACTTGAAGTTCCAGTAGAATTCTTGTATTTTAAAAGAGTATACAAAACATAATCTCCTAGTCTTATATTTTTAGGTAAATCTATTGAACGAGAATAATCTAATCTTGTGTCTACAACAACATTTTCTGATTCAAAAATTATGTTTCGTCCATCAAAACTTTTGATAGCATAAGTTAATTCAAGATTGCTTTTGCCAATACCTATTGTTGTCAAGTCAAATATTTTTATTTCTGCATTTAATTTCTGTCCTGGAATAATATTTGTTGTTTGTGGAAACAAATTTAAATTACCATCAAATAAAACTTCTTTTGTCTCTATTTCCAAGATTATTGGAACTTCTTTTGTATTCCCATTAGAAAAAATTTTAAGTGCACCTAAATAAACCCCTGAATTTTGATTTGATGCATTAAAAATAATTTTAATATTTTTAGTTTTGTCTGGTTCTAAAACAAAATTATACTCATCAAGTTTAATTAAATTATTTATTCCATTAATCTGAATCGAAAAATTTTCAGAATAAGAATTAATATTTGTAACTTTTATGTTATTAACAGACTCTCCGCCTTCTTTTAGAGCCACTTTCAAAAAAAGAGTGTCTAAATCAAATTCCTGTGTTTTATCATTTCCAAAAAAATAATAATTAACAAAAATGCCTATACTAACTAGCAATAAGACTATCACTAATGCCCAAATAAATATTTTTAATCCTCTTTTCATTTTGTTTTTTTTGATAATAATCCAACCATTTATTAATAATAATTTAACCCTTTATTATTAAATTTTTTGCCTGCATCTTTCCAAAGAAAACTTTTATGGTTTTCTTGGCCAAGAAAATCTTTTTGATTTTCTCTGGTTTTGAAAAAAGACACTTTTATTCGCTTGAACATATCATTCAAAGCGATTTAGTTTTATATATTATTGAAAGCATTGGTTTGTTATTGATTCGTTTTATTTTAACTTATCTCCGTTTGATAACTATTTTTTTAGTTTTATTAATTACAAGTAATATTATTACTATTAAGATTATTGTTCCTAAAAACAATGCGGCTACAATAAATTTATAATTTCCTAATGAAGAAGCAACAAAGTTAGACAGCCCTTGTTCTTTTCCTGAACTAACTGTAAAATGCGAGCTTGCTGTTGCAACAGCAAATTTACCAGGACTGGTTTCATAAATTAATTCTAATTCTAAAATATAATCTCCTGGTGTAAGAGATTGTGTTGCAAACTCTTTTTTAAAGTTCTTCTGTCCTTCAATTAAAATTGTGTCACTTTCTTTTATTCCTGTGTCTCTTCCATCTGCACCTTTAATATTATATTTCAAAGTAACATCAAGATAAGGCTCTTTACCCATAGGTATTAAATTAATAGTTGATTCCATTTTCTCTCCAACATTTAAGCTTCTAAATTTATCTGTAATAAAAATTCCTGCATCAAATAATAAAGTTCCTCCTGTCCCATTTAATATAATATTAATTGCAGGTTGAGTTACAACTGCTCCTCCGCCTCCACCACCGCCAGAACTTCCACCAGTTCCAGGAGTTGTAGAACTTGTTGGGTAATCTTCAAGTTCAATTGTCACATAAATATCTGCATCACTTAACGCACTATAGGTATATGAAGAATAATCGCCCATATCCCTTCTTGTTACATCTCCTGTAATTGAAAAATATGCCTTGTAATTTGTTCCTGTAACTTGATTCCATGAAAAAGCAACACTTCCTGATTGTCCTGTTGGGATATCATAAATCAGACTAACATCTCTCGCAACAGGATTCCAAGAATCAACAGCTAAACTTGCAGAAGTTATAGATGAATAAAAACTTGAATAAGAACTTGGAGCAGAAGGAGCCTGCATGTCATAAGCATCTAATCCAGTTCCTGCATTACTGTCTGTTCTTAATGTAACCCGTGAAGAATAATCTCCTACAACTCCTGTAATCCTCAAACTCACAGAAGAAACAGCAAGAACACTTTGGAATAATAGCAAACAAAATAATATTCCTATTACTAACGATAAACTACTCTTTTTAATCATAAAATACTAAGATAAAACAGGTTTATAAATATTTAGAAAAAGAAAAATCATTAATAATTATTAAGTTAAAACACAAGCTTAAAAATGAGGAGAGATTCTATTCGTCATGAAAAATAAATATAAAGATTATGAAATTCCTTTTTGGGGAGAATGGTTAGAAGCAGATTGTCTAAAAAGGAGCGATATGATTGAAAAATTACCTGTTGTCAAAGAACTTAGTGAAATGGGAAAGTTACCTGAAAAAATTAGAAGGCACACTTTTGCATTAATGCTTAATAGTTTTTTTGAAGATTTAGAATCTGCAATTTATACTAAAAATAGCTTAGAAAAAAGCAAGAAAAGAAACTAAACTATTTCTTTAATAGTTCAATAATCTACCTTTATATCTTTTTTATACTATAATATACTTTTTATTATGTTATTTTACTAATATAACCTACTTTTTCTATATCGTATCAAAATATATAAAAGGAAACTATTTGTGAAAGTTTCCTTATTAACAATCAGCTAACCCTTTCTAAAGTGATACAATTTATGTAA
>JBBSXH010000108.1:0-2173 GCA_038045865.1 Nanobdellota archaeon | reverse complement strand
TATTTTTGGTTTGATTATTTTTAATAATCAAATGAATTATGATACAGCCTGAAGTTTTAACCTAAATTTCTTTTATTATTAATAATGTTATAATCTTACTCGTTATGTTTCATCATCTTCATAGCTTAAATGATTTCATCTAAATTGTTTATGATTTAAAGATATTAAAAAGTTTAAGAGGTATAATTTATTTCTTTTTTCTAATAATTCTCCATGCAATTATCCCAAAGATTATAAGAATTGCAATTAAAGAAAAGAATACAATTGCTTTATTCTGGAAATTCATTACTATTCCTTGAACAACTAAAATCCCGCCTGTTGCTAATCCTGTTAATTGTATCATGTTTTCTAATGCAAATAATCCCCCTAATAATAAAATAAATCCTATTCCTGCAAAAATATAATATCTTATTTGATTATAAGGTTTCATTGCAGATTCATAATCTTTTTGACATTGTTCATATAATTTTGAATAATCACAATAACCTTGTTGACAAGGAGCTTTTATACATTCAATAGTCTCAGGAATCCAAGTACCGTTATTTGATGCACATAATTCCGGGGTTCCTGCTTGATTTGGACTTAGTTTTGGTTCAGTTATTTTTCCACAAAAATTATTATATTCTGGTGCAGGCAAGAAAAGAGCAGTTCCTACATTTACTAATGAGATAATTATTGCTGTTAAAATAATGCTAACTATTATTGTTAAAGCTAATCTATTTGTCATTAAAGATATAAGTATTTTTTATTTATAAATGTTGGGAAATGGCTCAGGGGAGGATTGAACTCCGACATCTGCCTTATGATTTTTTATATTTTTATCGAGAATATTTATGAGAGCAAAAGATATTTAAAGGTTACAATCTTATAATATTATGCCCCTTAAGTTAACTAAAAACTTTGCACTTCTTTATGGAATTATGTTAGGAGACGGATGTTTAAGCTTAGTTTATGGAAAGAAAAAATATATTGCAATTGCTGGGAGTATGCAAGATGATGTTCCTTTTTTTGATAATGTTGTTAAACCAATAATTAAAACTTTGATAAGTAAGGATATCCCTATTAAATTTAAACGTGGAGATGGATCAATACAACTAAACTTTGTTAAGCATTCTTTATTTGATTTTATTTCTAGTTTTGGGTTTCCTATTGGTAAAAAAGGAAATAGGTTATTTATTCCAAAAATATTTTATAATAAAAGATTAGTGAAGTATGTTATTCGAGGATTTTTCGCAACCGATGGCTCTTTAGTATTAACAGATAACAATGGAACTTTATATCCTCGAGTTGAAGCAAATGGGATTGCTAAAAATTTAATTGAAGAAATAAGTGTATTTTTGAATTCTAAAGGAATTAATTGCAAATTTTATGAAGCTAAACGTAAACATCATCATTATCCTAATACTAAACCGGCTTATAGGCTTCAGATGAATGGAAAAGAAAATCTTAAAAAATTTATTAAAGAAATAGGTTTTGTTAATCCCAAGCAGATTGAAAAATTAAAAGGATATTATGGCGGTACCAAGATTTGAACTTGGGGTCCCGACCTTATGAGAGTCGTGCTTTAACCGCTAAGCTATACCGCCATAAAAATATGAATTATAGTTGGTTTAAAAAAGTATTGAATAGCAAGTATTAAAAACCTTAGAAGTTTTTAATGAGTATAAAAGAGGAAAAATGGCTTTAGAAAATATAACTAATATCGTGAATCCTTTAAAAGATAATCTTTGGAGTAATTTACCTCCTGAATTATTAGCTCCTTTTGCAAAATTAATAACTATTTTACAGGTTGTGGGAATTGTTATTATTGTTTATGTTTTATATCTTTTAATAAAAGGGATTTTAAATTGGAGAAGAAATAAAAGGATTGATATAACTTACGAAAAGGTTCTTCAAATTGATAGAAAATTAGATGAAGTTTTAAAAAGAACTGCGAAAAAAGAGAAATTACCAGAAAAAAAAGAAAAAAAGCCAGGATTTTTTTCAAGGCTTTTTGGTAAACACTCAAAAAAACATTAGTTTTTTTGGCGCTGTAAAAATTTACATTTTTCCGGAATTAAAAAAGTAAATAAAAAGTAAGAAATAATTTTATTTAGTTATCTGCTTTAACTGCGATTGTTTCTAAGTCAGAGGAGCAATCTATTGATTGTGAGGGGATTATTAATTCATCATA
>JBBSXH010000107.1:0-4482 GCA_038045865.1 Nanobdellota archaeon | reverse complement strand
TATTTTTAATAATCAAATGAATTATGATACAGCCTGAAGTCATAACCATAATTTTCTTTTGATGTTTGATAATGTACAATCCTTATAATTAGTTTAATCATCTGCAAAGCTTAAAAAATTAAAGCCAAAGCGAATATGACTTAATAAATATTAAAAGTTTGGTGTTAAAAATTAATTATTTTTAGATACGATTAATATTATGAACCACTAAAAATCTGATTAGTAAAGTTTATAAGCAATTATGGTTATAGAAAAATATTAAAAAGGCGGTTACCTTTAACCTTTCACTTTTAAAATGCAAATAAAGTTTCTAAAATCAATTGTTGAAAATCTGACTAATAAGCAGTCCGCTGAGATTGTAGATTTATTGGCTAATAAAAAAGATGTAAATGAGTTTATCCTTGCAAAAAAATTAAGCTTGACTATAAATCAAACAAGGAATATTTTGTATAAACTCCTTGATTTTGGGCTTGTTTCTTTTATAAGGAAAAAAGATAAAAGAAAAGGTTGGTATATTTATTTTTGGACTTTAAATATTGCAGAATCCCTTAAATTACTTGAGAAAAAGTTAATGGAAGAATTAAATCAGCTTGAATTACAATTAAAAAATAGGCATGAAAAAAGATATTATTTTTGTGATACTTGTGTTGTAGAGGTTTCAGAAGAAGCTGCATTGCTAGATGATTTTAGATGTCCTGAATGTGAAGAAGTTTATAAGTTATCTGAAAATAAAGAGCCCATAGAACAACTTGAAAAAAAAGTCAATAAAGTAAAAAAAGAATTGGACTTTGTTTCTGAAGAAAAAGGAAAAGAGGATGAGAAAAATACGGTCAAGAAGATTAAAAAAATAAAAAGAACAGAAGCAAATGTTAAATCCAAAAGAAAAAAAGCAAGAGTAGAAAGAGCAATATTAAAGAAGAAAAATAATCCAAGGAAAGCTAGTAAAAAAACTGACAAAACTAAGAAAACTGATAAGGCTAAGAAAACTTCTCTTAAAAAAATTAAAAAATTGTTTAAAAAGAAAATTTAGAAAAATTCTTATGTGGAGAAAAAATGGATAAATGGTTTGAAAATAAATTTGAGGGCGATAATCTTAGAGGATATACTAAAAGAAGGTTAAATCCAGGATTTAGTTTTCAGAATTTTTTTAGAAAATTTGGTGTGACTACTTGGATTATTATAATAGATGTAATTGTTTTTATTGCGATTTCAATTATCAATATCACTTATCCAAATATTATTAATTATCTTTCGCTTACTCCTAATCTTGTTTTTCATAAAAAATATTTAGGGACTTTATTTACAAGTATGTTTATGCATGCAAATTTTGTTCATTTGTTTGTGAACATGATTTCTCTATTTTTTCTTGGAGGGGTTGTTGAAAAGATAATTGGGAGAAAAAGATTTTTCTGGTTTTATTTAATCTCTGGGATAATTGGGGGAATAGTATTTGCTAGTTTATCTTATTTTTTTGGAATAACATCTTTAGGTTCAAAGATTTTTGTAGACCCTGCAATATCTGCTGTAGGAGCTTCTGGTGCAATTTTTGGTTTAGCAGGTTTACTTGCAGTTTTAATGCCTTATCGTAAAGTTTCTTTAATTGCAGGACCTTTAATTGCAATTATTATACAAGCAGTTCTTAGTTCATTTTTTCCAAATAATCCTTTATTAGCTGTAATTGATCCAATTATAACCATTTACATATTTGTTTCTATTTTTTTAATGCTGTCTTTTAACCCTAGACTTATACGATTATCTGTTCCAATTAATCTTTCTTTTTGGCTTCTTCCAATTGTTGCAATAGTTCCTTTGGTTATTATTGGTTTATTTATCCAATTACCTATTGGTAATACCGCTCATTTAGGAGGATTAGTTGTAGGATTGGTTTATGGATTGTATCTCAGGCAGAAATATAAAAGAAAAACTGCCATGATAAGCAAGTATTTTTCTTGATTGGATTTTTTATTTTTTGATAATGTTATAGTTTAATCGCTTTGAAATGAATTATTTAGCTTTAATCTAATTAAAAATTATGGAAGACAAGTCATAACCATAATTTTCTTTTATAGTTAATAATGTTAAAAGTTAATTTCTTTGTTAATGATATGCAAGTGGGAATTATTATTTTTAAATCTTGAATTATCATTTTCAAATATTAAATAATCATCTGCAAATCTTAAAAAATTAACATTTAAGCTTTGAAGAACATAAGCCAAAGCGAATAATAGTTATGAGATATTAACAAGACAGATGATATGAAGGGCTTTAAGAGTTTTGGAGATATTTATAAACTAATGATTCTTTTTAATATTATGAAGAAAAAAAGAATGGAAAAGGATAAAAAAGAGAATTTTGTTTGTTCTAATTTTAGAAAAGGTTTGATGTTTGTTAAGGAAACAAAAAATTATATTTGGTTTTCTTTGATTGTGTTTTTTGTGATTGCTATACTTGGATATTTTTTCCCTATCTTTTTTGAAAAACAGATTTTGGATTTAATTAAAGGATTAATAGAAAAAACCAAAGGGCTTGGAACATTTGAATTAATCAGATTTATTTTTATAAATAATCTTGGAAGTAGTTTTTTTGCATTATTTTTAGGAATATTTTTTGGTATTTTTCCTATTGGAGTTTTAGTTGCAAATGCATATGTTTTAGGTTATGTTGCAAGTAAGAGTGTTGGAGTGGGGGGAATTGGTATTCTGTGGAAGTTGCTTCCTCATGGGATATTTGAAATTCCTGCAATCATAATTTCAATTGCTATTGGTTTAAGATTAGGAATGTTTTTATTTGTTTCAAAAAAGAGAAATTTTGCAGAATTCAAAAAATTGATTATTGATGCATTTAGAGTTTTTGTATTAATTGTTATTCCTTTGCTTGTTCTTGCTGCGATAATTGAAGGGGCTTTGATTGTGCTCTTGGAGTGAATGATTTTTTTAAATGGATATTTTTTCTTTATTCTTTGCTCAAGAAGCTATTTATATAAAACATAATTTTATCTTTTTGTGCAGGATTAATTGAAACCTCTTCGCCATAACCTGTTGGTTTACTGAACAAAATGCCTTCTTTCTTTAGTTCTTTTGCCATATCTTTAACTCTCCCCCTAATTTCTGGAGGAAAACCCTTTGGCAAATTATCAATAGATGTATGACTATGAGAAAATTTTCCAAGTCTTGTTAATTTATGCAAAACTTTACCTTTTATTTCTTCATCTGTCCACATTTTACCTCCTTCAATAAGTCTATATAAACATACTTTAAACAGTTAAGTTTATATACTTTTCTATTTAAATTATATAATGGAACCTTCATTATTAATAAAGTTTTTAGGAGAAAATCCAATATTTAAAATTGTAGATTTTCTTATAGAAAATAAAGAAATTGATATGAGCAAGAAAGAAATAATAGAAGGAGCAGAAATTTCAAGAGCCTCTTTATTCAATCACTGGGAACAGCTAGAAGAGCAGGGAATTGTATGTGTGACAAGAAAATTTGGCAATACAAAACTTTATACTTTAAACTCTAAAAGCCAAATTGTAAAAAAGTTACTGGAATTAGAAAGTGTTTTAATTGCAAGGGCATTAGATAAAAAGAAATTAGTTGAGGTTGAATGTGGATGAGATTCGGTGTGGGTGCCTTATCATTTTAAAGTGGTTACAAAAAAGAAAGATTTAAATAGTAATTATTTTTTAATAAATTATGAATATTGAAGAAGTCAGAATAAAAGTTTATGAGGGAAAAATTTTAAGTGAGATACCTCTTTTAAAAGAATTGTATCTTAAAATATTTCAAAGACAAGATTTTAAAAACTATTCTGCAGATTTTATGAAAAAATGTCTTAATGAAGGTTTCTTAACAAGCACTAAAGCTTTTTCTTTATTAGATTATGTTCATTTAAAATGTCCTGATTGTAATAATTCAGATATCACAGCTTTGTTTAGTGTTGAAGAAGAATTGTCTGATAGAAAAAAATCTCAAATAAAACAAACTCATGTAGGAGATTTATGTGGTGTCTGTAAGACTGTAGGAACAAGGATTGATTTTATAAATTAATCAGCTAATCAATTAATCAATAACATCCTTCATGTTTGAACACTTTTATTCTTGTTTGGAAATTAGTTTTTTGTTCCCAATTGTTACAATTCTGTAACCTTCTCGGTGCGGGCGTTTAATAATTAATCCACTTATTCAATCTCGTCTGCATTTTATATTCTTTGAGAAGAACTGAACGAGATGTGAATTCACTTATTGGAACTCTAAATCTTGATTGTGCTTTGTTTAATGTTTCTTGAATCGTATTGAACTTTTCTGGGATTTTACTGAAAGCATCCCTTCCTAACTCTCTTAGAATTCCTACTCCTAATGGAGCATTATATTCTGGACCTTCTTCTCTGAAAATAAGAATATAAGCTTGTCTTTTTATTTTTTCTAGATATTCACAAACAGCAAGCCGGGCTGTATAATAAGCTCCTGTAACATTTTCAGC
>JBBSXH010000106.1:2561-3796 GCA_038045865.1 Nanobdellota archaeon | reverse complement strand
TATTTAAGTTCAAATGATAATAATAAAAATTTTGCAAATCAGTTGTGGCTTTGCTATCTTGACTACAGGTCTTACTTGGATGGCCGCAGGCTCTTGAGCTATGGCTCTGATGTTCGTGGGGTGTTGAAGGGGAGTGCCGAAGGCACTTCGCAAAAAATTTCAGGCAAATTACCATATACTCAAAGACAATTAGATAAATATTCAAAGATAATCAGCGAAGTTAGACAAGGGAATGTTCCTTCTTCAAAACTTGAAGAGGTTTTAGATTTTTTTGAAAGATTAAAAGAATAATTTATAAACAATCTTTTATTTTTTCTTTTGCCTTGACGATTATCTTAAATCTGTAAAGATAAAAAAGGTAATTAAAAGGCCACAAGCTATTTTATTTGTGCTTTTTAAAAATAATGAAAGCCAGTAAAATTCAACTATAACATTAAGTAGTAAATTTGTTTTATGAAATATGAAGTAGTGGTGTCTTTTTCCTAACTGGAAAATGTTGGTAAAATGGCTAATGTTTTGTTGTGGCTTAGCAATCTTGACAACAGGTCTAACTTGAATGGCAACAACAGGAACTTGAACTATAGCAATAATGTTCGTGGAATGGCTTTTAAGTCAAGGCATTTATTATGAAAACTCATAAAAATCTTTATCCCAAAATTTATAATTTAAAAAATCTTATTCTTGCTTGGAAAAAAGCGAGAAAAGGCAAGACAAAGAAATATTATGTTATTGAGTTTGAAAAAGGTCTTGGAGACAATTTAAGACAATTAAAATTTGAATTGATGAGCCAAACTTATAAACCAAAACCCCTAAAAACATTTATTTTACGAGACCCAAAAACTCGCAAGATTTCTAAATCTGCATTTAGAGATAGGGTAGTTCATCATGCTTTAGTAAAAATTATTGAGCCAATTTTTGATAAAACTTTTATTTATGATTCTTGTGCAAATAGAAAATGTAAAGGAAATTTATTTGCAGTAAAAAGATTTGAAAAATTTAAGAAAAAAGTTTCTATAAATGGATTAATATTAAAAAATGAATTTAAAGATAATAATTATATTTTAGGATATTGTTTTAAAGCAGACATAAAACATTATTTTGAAGAAGTTAATCATGATATTCTGATAATGTTAATAAAAAGAAAAATTGCTGATGAAAATGTTATCTGGTTGATAAAGAAAATCTTGGAAAATAGCACGATTGGGGGGGGGCAAACGAGTTTATGCAAGCAAGGA
>JBBSXH010000106.1:0-2551 GCA_038045865.1 Nanobdellota archaeon | reverse complement strand
TTAGAGATGAAAAATTTGTTCAATTAATATGGAAGATACTAAAAAACTATTAAAGTGAAGATGATAAAAAAGGAATGCCTCTTGGAAATTTAACTTCCCAATTCTTTGCAAATGTTTATCTTAATGAGTTAGATTATTTTGTAAAGCATAGTTTGAGGGCTAAGTTTTATATTAGGTATGTTGATGATTTTGTTATTTTGCATAGCTCTAAAGAGCAATTAGAATTCTGGAAGAAAGAAATTAGTGATTTTCTTAATAGGGAATTAAAATTAGAGCTTCATCCTGAAAAATCTAAGATAATTCCAATATCAAGAGGAATTGATTTTGTTGGGTTTAGGAATTTTTACTATTTTAGATTATTGAGAAATAGGAATATAAAAAATATGAAAAATAAAATAAAATTGCTTAAAGAAAGAAAAATAAGCTATGAAAAGTTTCTTGAAAGTTTTCAGGGCTGGAATGCTTATGCGAAATGGGCAAATAGTTTAAATGCAATCAGAGAAATTATTAAAGAAGTTTATGCTTTTGGGATAAGTTAACTTAATATGTATATTTTTACTAAGATTTTTATATCCTGTATTCTTGATATTTAGATGAAAACAATATACCATAATCTTGAACCAGGTGATGAAGTAGAAGTTAGAGTAAATGGAAAAATTGAAACAGGGATTATGCTTGAGAGTTATGCCGAGGGAATTTTATTATTAAAACTTAAAAGTGGATATAATATTGGATTGAAAAAAGAAGATATTTCAGAGATTAAAGTTTTAAAAAAAGCAGAAAAAGAAAAAAAAATTGAAGAACTTAAACTTTCTGGTAAAAAACCAATTATTGATTTTATTATTACAGGAGGAACTATTTCATCTAAACTTGATTCAAAAACAGGTGGTGTTAAGGACTTGACTAATCCTTCTGAATTTTTTAAAGCATATCCAGAGATTTTTGAAAAAGCAGATATAAGAATTAAAAGTCCTTTTATGAAATGGAGTGAAAATATGGATTCTTCTGACTGGATTAGAATTGCTAAATTAGTTGAAAAGAGCTTAAATGATTCAGATGTTAAAGGAATTATAATCAGCCACGGAACAGATTTTTTGCATTATACTTCAAGTGCTCTATCGTTTATGCTAGGGAAATTAAACAAGCCTGTTGTTTTGACTTTTGCTCAAAAAAGTTCTGATAGAGGTAGTTCTGATACTCGTTTGAATTTGCTTTGCAGTATGCAAATGGCTTTGTCTGATATTGCAGAAGTTATGATAGTCGGGCATGCTTCTATAAATGATAGTTATTGTTATGCTTTACAAGGAAATAAAACCAGGAAGATGCATAGTTCAAGAAGAGATGCATTTCAGCCAATTAATTGCAAGCCATTTGCAAAAGTTTGGCAAGATGGAAAAATTGAATTAATTAGAAATGATTTTAATAAGAGAGGTAAAAGTGATGGAAAGATTAAAGTTGATGCTGTTTTTAATGATAAGATTGCTTTAGTAAAATTTTATCCTGGACAAGATCCTGCTATTTTGGATTATTATTTGAAAAAAGGATACAAAGGAGTTATTGTTGAGATGTCTGGATTAGGACATGTTTTAAGTACAGGCAAAAATGACTGGATACCTAAATTAAAACAAGTTATTGAAAAAGGCATGCTGGTATTTGCTACAGCTCAGACTATTTATGGAAGATTAGATGCTTATGTTTATGAGGCAGGAAGAAGAATTTTAGATACAGGAGTTATTTATTTAGATGATATGCTTTCTGAAACTGCATTTACTAAACTTGGATATATACTCGGGCACCGCGAATGGCGTGGCAGAATTATGACTGAACAGAAGATGAATGAGAATATTTCTGGAGAGTTTAATGAGAGGTTGGGGAATGAGTTTTTGAATTAGATAAGATAAAAAAATAAATAGTTACACTTGAAACCATAACTTAGTTTCAAATGAACCGGCTTTGCGTCAAAACTAATTATGCCCTTTATAAAAATTAAACACTTTCAAAATATTTTCAATATTTCCAAGATACATTAGGACTTTTTGTTTAACCTTTCCTCTTTTGTCGAGCTTGCCCTCTACAATATAATAATAAGTTTTCCCTTTAATTTTCTTGCTTCTAATGTAAACCATATTCATTATTTTTATTAGGCACAATTAATATATAAATATTTGTGTTATAGATTATATAAATAAATATATAGTTAGTTAGGCACAATATTATATGATTGGAAAAGTGATAAACAGAGAGTTTAGGAGGCTTGTTCCTAAACTAAGAGAAAAAGGATTTTATAAATGTCAAGAAAAAAGAGCAATTGAATGGAAAGAATACACTCTTTCACAAATTAATGAAGTTAAATTATTAGATAAAATAACTTTTCTTGTAGACTCTTTTAATTCTAAAAAAACTAAATCTTTTGGTAGACCCCAAACTAACCCAAAAGATTTAGCAAAAGCAATTCTCGTCGCAGAATTACTTAGTTTACCTGAAAGACAAGCTCAGGGATGGATAAATCTTCTTGCGTCAAAAGTAGGAATAACTTGTTTTTTGGATGATA
>JBBSXH010000105.1:0-1394 GCA_038045865.1 Nanobdellota archaeon | reverse complement strand
AATTAATAGTTTTGGATTCACCAATACAATCAATGACCGAATTTAAACAAATTATTGGAAGAGGAACAAGAATAAAAGAAGATTATGGTAAATATTATTTTACAATCATGGACTTTAGAAATGTAACAAATTTATTTGCAGATCCTAAATTTGACGGAGATCCAATTCAAATTTATACACTAAAAGATAATCAAGAGATTAAAGAACAACTAACAAAAGAACAGAAATTAGAAGATGGAGAAAGAATATTAGTAAGCTCAAGTATAAATTATTCAGAGGAAGAAGAAAATGTGAGAAAATATTATGTAAGAGAAACAGAAGTTAAAGTGATAAATGAAAAAGTTCAGTATCATGATTCTCAAGGGAAACTTATAACTGAATCATTGACAGACTATACCAAGAAAAATATGAACAGAGAATACAGAAGTTTAAATGAATTTATTCAAAAATGGAATATAGTCGATCAAAAGAAGGCTATTATTGAAGAACTTGAAAATCAAGGACTTTTACTTGATCCTTTAAGAGAAGAAATTCCTAATGGAAAAGAATATGATCCATTTGACCTCATCCTTCATATTGCCTATGGACAAAAACCCCTAACAAGAAAACAAAGAACAGCAAAAGTGCAAAAAGATGCATATTTTAATAAGTATGGAGAAAAAGCAAGAAAAGTTATTGAAGTTCTTTTAACAAAATACGAAGACGAAGGCATAGAAGAAATGGAAAACTCAGAAATCTTAAAAGTCAGCCCAATTAACAAATTAGGCAGACCTCTAGAAATAATGAAACTCTTCGGAGGAGTTTCAGGTTATAAAAAGATGATTAAGGAGATTGAGGGGCGATTGTATAAATAAGATTATTTTATCATATTTAAAACATCTTCAAACCTTACATCGATAACCTTCAAATCTTTTTCTTTTAATGGGGCGCTATGGGCAATACAGTTTCTAGGAGATAATGTTCCTTCAAATTTTATTCTAAATGTAGATTTATCTGCTACTTCTAAATATGATTGGAAATCGTTCCAATTTGAATTTTTTGTTATGATTTCTTTAAGTTGATCAAGATTTGTAAATTCTAATTCATCAGCTCTTTTTGCAGAGTCATATTTTTCTTGATCCATTGATCTTTTTACATCATCAATGACTTTTTGGGGAACTTTATTTACATTCCACCAACCCGTAGGACTACCATAAACTTTTCTTATCAAATCCCTAAGAGCATTTTCAGTTACATAAAGCCACTGGTAAGCAGAAGCCATCTTTTGTGCTTCATTTATTCTCAAAAGAATACTCAAATTATCTTTTTCGGGTTTAATTTTATTAAAAACTTTCTTTTTCATTTTTATTCTCGTGAATACCCCACAGCTTGCTGTGGGGATGAAAGCTTAAGAT
>JBBSXH010000104.1:0-14559 GCA_038045865.1 Nanobdellota archaeon | reverse complement strand
TAGAAGGAAAAAAAGGTATGAGGTATGTTCAAGCTAGATCCTTTAAAACAGGCAGGGCAGTAAAACTAAATAGATTTAATATAAAATGAAAATAGAAATAATAAACGATAAGATTATGCTTCGGAATTCATTTGTAGTTATGCTAAAAACAGATTTAAAATGCCCTCAATGTGGAAAAGCAGGAATGATTGTTAAATATAGATACAATGGGAAACTTGGTATGTTTCATGAAACTTCAGGTATTTTATTATCTTGTGAAAATTGGGGTAATTGTAGTTCCTGGTGGAATAAAGGAACTAGTGCTGAAAGATTCCCTTGGCATACTTGGATTGGTACTTATCATAAAAAATTGGATATTATGAGAGATAATCATGGTGAAAGATTTTTAGAACAATTAAAAATAGAGGATAAAGAGTTATATAATAAAATTATGATTATTGATGCAGAAATAAATGAACATGCAGAGGTTGTAAAATAAATATAGACTACTTTAAAATAGTCGCAAGGATATATAAAGGTTAGAGATTTAAGAAAACAAACCAACTAAACAAAATGATAAACCAAACCCAAAATGGAAATACAAAAAGGTAATTTCTACAAAATTTTAATTGGAATTAATAATGCGACTCTTACTTACAAATGTAAGGTTATTTCTATCGATAAAAACTTTATCACATTTATTGATGATCGTGGTAAGACTTATGATTATAATATAAAATGCATTCTTTCTTCTTCAGATCTTGGTTATGAATTTAAGATAAATGGTGGTGATTCTAATGAATAAATATCTCAATAAAAAATTTCATTTAGAAGCAAGAAAAGTTATGGAAAATCATTTAGGCAGAAAATTGTCTATGTTTGAGATAGTCCACCATAAAGACAAAAATCATGGTAATAATAATTTAGAAAATCTACAGATAATGACTATAGAAGAACATAATTCTTATCATCATGCAGGTGCAAAACATAACTATCCAAAAAAGGTTAAAAGATGGAGGAAATATGATTAATTTTTTAGGGGGTGCATTTCCGATGCTTCCTATGGAAAAAAAGGAGAGGCATGTATGTATATCTTATATAATATATAAGTCTTATATAACATATAAGACTAATCGAGATGTCAATCCAAAAAGTTCCATAAGAAATACACCCCTAAAAATAGAGGAAACCGCAGAATTTTATGAGTTATATAAGACAATAGGTTATATAACTATCTCTTTAAACTTATATAAGACAATAGGTTATATAACTCCATCTGCAAGGTTATATAAGTTAAAATCTTATATAACTCTATTTTATGCTAAAAGATTAATAAAACTTCCATTGGAAATAGAGGTAAAATGAGCATAATAAAATCAATTAATTTGACAGAAAAAGCATATGAAATTTGGAAAGATAAATTTGGGATGTACAGCCAAAAATTCTCCTGGTGGATTTGTGAAAAACTAGAAGAATTAGAACAGGAATCTGTGCCTCTTGAAGAAAAGCAAAAAAGATTGAAAGATCAACAAATAATATTAGAAAACAAACAAAAAGAACTTTTAGATAAAATTGAGCAATCAAAAAAAGATATTGAAAATAACAAATTAAGACTTGCTGAAAAAGAAGAACAAGAAAGAATTACAAAGAAAAAACTAATTGAAATGAGCAAAAATGAAGAAATAAAGATAATTGAAGGGATAGACATCTACTATGATAACATAAAATTCTTTTATTCATTCCTATCTGAAGAGCAAATTAAGGCACTTTCAGAGGACTATGCTTTAAATGAGAATCCTAAAACAAAAACAATATTTGAATATATGAAAGAAAAGGGATACAAAAAACATGAAAAAAGTTAAGATGAATAAAGAATTAAGAAGGATAATCTTAGAAAGAGATGATTTTACTTGCAGGAAATGTAAAAAGAAAGATTTTAATAAAATACTGCACATACACCATTTAGATTGTGATCCTTTTAACAATAAAGAAAATAATTTGGTTACTTTGTGCATAAAATGTCATCACTTCTTACATAGTATGCTATGGAATTCTTATAAGGAAAAATTGAGATTAAATAAACTTAATTGTGGAATTGAGGTAGAATCATGTTAGGCAAAGAAAGTATTTACTTGGTGTTTTGTACTCATTGCAAAAGACCACAACAAACAATTGTAAGAAGCAAAATAATCATGGGAAAACCAAAAATAAGAACTTGTTTTTATTGTCATAAGAATTTTACTTTAACTCATAAAAATATAATCAAAAAGATAGCATGAAATTAACATATCAACAAAGAAAAGATAATTGTTTTGCCCAAATTGAGATAGAAAGGCACAAAAAGGCAATTAAACAAGGAAAATCAACCGCCCAAAATGGAAAATTGTAAATATTGTAATTGCACAGATATACTTCCTTGCATAGATAAAAATGGAGAAACATGTTCCTGGGTTCTTAATAATATATGTTCAGAATGTTTTGATAAATGTAATTTTGAAGAAAAAAAGGAGTTCTTAGCAATTAATGAATATGGAACTTATTTTAGTATGATTTCAGAAAAGAATCAAAAAAAGATATTAGAAAAATTAAAGGTGAAAAATGAAAAATTTAATTAATTATGCAAAGATATTGATAAGAGAAAACAAAGTTAAAGAAATTACTCCAAATGTATGGGAAGTTGAAAACAATAATGTAATAATTAAAACAAAAAAAGGCAGACAATTAATAAGTTGCAGTTGCTCTAATTTTGCCAGATTCAATTTAGAGAATCCAATTTGTTCACATAAAATATCAGTAATCCTTTTTAAAACAAATAGAATCTTTCTTGATAGAATAGATAGACTTAAAATTCAATATGAAAAATGGAAAACTTTAAAATTTAGTCCAGACATAAATATGTTTTTAAGTGAAATAAATAGTTTGGAAAAAGAAATAAGATGAATCAGATAAAAAAGAGGGAATATGATAAAGAAAGATATAAAAATAATAAGGAAAGGTTAAATAGGCAACATAAAGATTATTATGCTAAAAATAAACAAAAGATAAATCAAAAACAAAAAGAATATAACCAAAAACACGAAGATAAAATAAAAGAAGATCATAAAAGGTATTACCAAAAACCAGAGATTAATAAAAGATTAAAAAAATATTATCAAGATAATAAAAATAAGATAATAGTCCAAGGAAGAGAATATTACAAAAAAAATAGAGAGATAATACTCCAAAAAGATAGAGAATACTCACAGAAAAATAGAGAAAAAATATCTAAAAGAAATAAGAGATATGTAGAAAGAAATAAGGAAAAAATTGATAAATATCAAAAATTATACCATCAAAAAAATAAAGAAAAAAGGAATAAGCAATGTATGGAATATTATCAAAGGGATGTTGAAAAAGAAAATCAGAGAAGAAAAAGATTAAATTTACCAATTGTAGGAGAGGGTTATGCAAAAGAAATGGAACTTTTTTTTTATATCAATAAATTATTTAAAAACTATAAAATTTTAATGCATAATAGGACTATTCTTAGCACAGTGCCGAGTGAGAAACCCCACATCTTTCAAGAGTGGGATGAAAACGAGGCAATAGTTTCAAAAGTAAACATTTATATATAAGTGTTACATATAATTTATATGCCAAAAGGATATAAAAATTCACTGACGAGTATACATTATATGTGCTACCATTTTGTATGGTGTCCAAAATATAGAAGAAAAGTATTAATAGGAGAAGTAGAAAAAATGGCAAAACAAATAATTGAAGAAAAAGCAAAAGAACTTGGATGTGAAATTCAAGCATTGGAGATAATGCCTGACCATATTCATTTATTTATTCAAGCAACACCATTACAATCTCCTAATTATCTTGTTGCTCAATTTAAAGGAGTAACATCACATGAACTAAGAAAAGAATTTAAGCATTTGCTTAAACTTCCAACACTTTGGACAAGGAGTTATTTTGTTTCTACACACGGACATATCTCAGATAATTTAATTAAAAAATATATTGAGGAACAAAAAGGAATATGAAACAAACAATAAGTTATAAATTAAATCCAACAAATGAACAAGCAAAACATCTTGCTAATCTTGGATTTTATGCAACCAAACTTTATAACACAGACAATTATCAAAGAAGGAAAGCTTGGGAAGAAACAGGAAAGATTCCAAATGCTTATGCTCAAAAAAAAGAATTAAAAGAAAATGTTTGGTTTAAATTATTACCTTCTCAAACTGCTCAGGAAGTTTGTTTTGTTTTACAACAAAATTATAAATCTTGGTTTCAATTAAAAAAAGTAGATAAACTTGCAAACCCTCCAAGATTCAGAAAGAAAAAAGAATTAAGTACATTATCTTTTTATGGACATAATAAACAGTTAAAGATTGAAAATAATAAATTTATAATTTCTCTCTCTAGAAAATATAAAAAAGAACAAGGAATTTCAAAACTTGAAATAGAATTTGAAGCTTGGAAAACACTTGATGGACAATTAAAAATGTGCCAATTGATTTACAAGAATGGAGAATGGTTTGCGAATATTGTTTATGAAGTTGCAGACAAACAAATAAATCTAAATGAAAATGTGAGAGCTATTGATTTGGGAATTATTAATCTTGCTTCTGCTGTTGATAATTCAGGCAAGTCAAATATCTACTCAGGAAAACAAGCTCTTGCTGTTCAGCATTATTTCAACTCAAGAAAAGCAAGAGTTACTTCAAAATTAACAAAACAATTTCCAAAAAGGTATAAGAGTAAAACTCTTAATAATCTAAATAAAAAACAATCAAGACAAATAAATCAAATAATTCACACCATCAGTAAAAAGATTGTTGATGATGCAAAAAGAGATAATATTTCTGTTTTGGTTATTGGAGATATAAAAAACATAAGAAAATTAAAAGATAAATCTGATGAAAAATATTCAAAAGGGAAAAACTTTGGAAAAGTTAATAATCAAAAATTACATTTCTGGTCATTTTCAAAAATTACACAACAGATAGAGTATAAAGCAACTCTATCTGGCATACGAGTAGTTCGTGTAAGTGAAGAATATACAAGCCAAACTTGTTCTTGTTGTAATGCAATAAGAAAAAGCAATAGAAAACATAGAGGTTTGTATGTCTGTAAATTCTGCGGGAGAATAATTAATGCAGATATAAACGGAGCAGTAAATATACTAAAAAAGTATCTCCAAATGTTCAGTAATGAACAGAGGAGTATTGGCGATGTGGAATTGCCGATAATGTATCAAATCAAAAATGTTATCTGATACAAGTTATAAAACTCGTAGCTTCTTAATGAAGCCCACACCATTTATGGGTGGGAGTATTTCACCATTTGAATATATGGGACAACAACATTATAACAGGGAGTATTATAATTTATTATCTCGTTTTAATAAAACAAGACCTAATTTTGAGTATCAACAATATAAAGATAGATGCAAAAAAAGACTATGCAAATTGAAGAAAATTATATTAATTAAAATAAAATATAACGAGAAATTATCTGAGCAATTAGTATTATCTAAATTAAAAAACTTTCAAAACTTGATTATTACACAGGAGGTATTAACTTGAACAAAATCCTTAATAGAAAATGTCTGGTTTGCAATCAGACTTTTGAATATCAAACAAATAATCGTGGAAGAAATAATCCTCTAAAAAAGAGTTATCGCCCAAAAGATAGTGTTACTTGTTGCTCAAAGTGTTCCAAAGTATACCAAAGAATTTCAAGACATATATATTCAATAAATAGAATTAAAAGATTAAAAACATGAGAAAACCAAAATTCTTATGCGATGAAAAAGTAGAATTCTTGACTGATTTTAAAAAATGTGAAGTTTGTGAAAAGAAAGAAACTTGTATAAATTATAATTACGAAAAGGAGTTTATTTCAAGATGACATCTGAAAGTTTAACAACAATAAATCTAGCTTTGTTTACTTATATAATTGGTGAAATGATGTTTTTACTTGGATGGTTAGCTGGGAGAGAAAAATGTTAATTCCAAATCCGAGAAAATGTGAAAAATGTGGTGATTGGATTAAAGGAAAAGTTGGTTATTTTAACAAAAATAAAGTTTGTCAAAAATGTTATAATAAATTTAAATGGAAAAATAAACATGAGGAATAAATTTTGGAATAAAAAAGAGTTACGAAAAAGTTATAAATTAATTATAATCTTTTTATTAATTATTAATGTCATCTCTCCAATAATCTTTATGTGGCTTGTTGAAATAAGTATGGAATTTAAGGAGGGTATACTTTTGACGAATGGATTTATTAATAGTAACCCTATACAAATTTATCATATATCTGCATATTTAATGGTTCTAAGTTCAATATTCACAACTTTTTATGCAATTTATTATTTAGATAAAATATTTAAAAATGGTAAATGAAAATAATTATTATGGGCAGGGAAAAGAATTAGAGAAGATAGAAAAAGTTGGAAATATAAAAAAAGTTTATATTGAAAAAAATCATAAAAAAGAATTTACTCCAACAAGTATGCCTAGTGAAGAGAAAGTTATCGATTCTATGGATTTTAAATTAAAATTTGATAATGTTAAAGATAGAGTAAAATCAATAATAAAAGGCGATAAATATTCAAGAGAAAACTATCTTTGGTTAGATATTTTATATTATTCTAAAATGGGTATGTTAAAAATGCTTGTTCCTTTAGAAGACTTCCAAAAAGCAAATAGCCCCGAAACAATAAATCGTGCATTCAGAAAAATAATTGAAGAAACAAAACAAGGTCAACATCAAGATTTAAGATTCTTACTTAATAACCCAATTAATGAAATAAGAAAAGAAAGAGAGATAGATATGGAAAATATGTTTATTCAAGATAAAAATGTAGAAACTGCGAGGATTGTAAAATGACAAGATTTCCAAAACTAAATAACTTTAATGAAATGTTTACTCCACCAGAGGGAATGAAATATATAATTCCTTTTTTAGATAAGAAATTAATTTATTGGGAATGTTGTTATGGACAAGGACACATGGCTAAAGAATTAGAAAAAAATGGTTTTAAAGTTGTTGGAAATAAAGATATTGATTGCTTAAAAGAACAACCAAAAGAATGGGATTTTTTAATAACTAATCCACCATGGAAAACTAATAAAGATTTTATCAGAAGAGCAATAGAATTAAAAAAACCTTTTGCTTTTTTAATTAGACTTGAACATCTGGGAGGAGTTGAGGCTTTAGAATTATTAAAAGATTTAGATTTTCATATAATTATTCCTAGAAATAGAATTAATTTTATAACTCCTAAAATGTTACAAGGAATAAAGGTTGGTGGATCTCTATTTCATTCAATTTGGTTGACTTATGGATTAAAATTATCTAAACAAATAAATTTTGTGGAATTATAAGATGTGCAAAAAAACAAAAGGACTTCATAATAGAATCGATAAGTGTATGAATCCGTTGATTAATTGGTTAAATGGAAGAAGAATAGAGACTCTTGCATGTTGTTGTGGACATAATCGTTATCCAATGACAATAGTGGTTCTAAGGCTGAGAAAATATCCCTATGAATTATTAAGCCAAAGATTTATTCCTAGAAGAAAAAAATTTTATATTAAAGATAAGCAAGGCTATTATTATATTCCTGAAGTTTGTAAGGAGAAAAAATAATGGAAGTTAATAAAATTTATAATGGTGATGCTTTATCAATTCTTAAAACTTTTCCAGATAATTTTATAGATTGTGTAGTTACAAGTCCGCCCTATTATTTATGCAGAGATTATGGAAATAAAAATATAATTGTTTGGGATGAAAATAAGAATTGCCAACATGATTTTAAAGTAAAAGAAAGATATGTTCATAGAGGAAGTGCAAATAATACTGTTCAGGGAGCTATTTTAAATAAAAATTTAGAAGTTGATTGGAAAACTAAAGATGGATTTTGTTTAAAATGCAATGCATGGGAAGGACAACTTGGTTTAGAACCTAATTTAGAACTTTTTATAAAACATCTTTGTGATATTTTTGATGAAGTTAAAAGAGTTTTAAAAAAAGATGGGACTTGTTTTGTTGTTATTGGAGATACTTATTCTGGTAACATGGGAAAAAGAAACGGATGGACAGATAATAAATTGGGGTTTACTAAACAAGGAGCAATAGACAGGGGGGTATGTCTAACAAATAAAACTAAAACAAAATATTCTATTCCTTCTAAATCTTTAATGTTAATACCATTTAGATTTGCAATTGAAATGCAAAAGAGAGGATGGATTGTTAGAAATGTAATCATTTGGAAAAAACCGAGTTGTATGCCAAGTTCTGCAAAAGATAGATTTACAATTGATTTTGAATATGTTTTTTTCTTTGTTAAAAATAAGAAATATTTTTTTAATCAAATAAAAGAACCAAGTAAATATAAAGATAGAGGAAAAAGAGCAAAATACGGATATAATGGTAAAAAAATAGAAGACGGATACAGAAATGAATTGCCTAAAAGAAATGCAGAAGAATTTGCTAAAAAGAATTGTCCTGATTTTAGAAATAAAAGATGTGTTTGGGAAGTAAATCCAAAAGGGACAAAAAAAGAATCTAATGAAGACCATTTTGCAGTATTTCCAGAGAAATTAATAGAAGATATGATTCTTGCAGGATGTCCTAGAAAAGGGATTATTTTAGACCCTTTTTTTGGTTTAGGAACAACAGGTTTAGTTTCATTAAAACAAGGAAAGAATTTTGTTGGAATAGAAATTAATCAAAATTATATTAGCCTTGCTGAAAAACGATTAAAACCATTTTTAGAACAACAAAAACTATGAAACAATCAACCAAAGATATTTTAATAATATTCTTTCAATTTATATTTGGAGGAATCTTCTGGATTCTTATTGGAAATTCTGATAATGGCTTGTTAATTGGAAAAGTTATTTATTTAGATAAAGCAGGAAGTATAATTTCAAAAGGATTTGCTTGGATAGGAATAATCTTTATATTGTTATTAATTTTAATATGTTCATTAAGGAAAATTTATTTATGGAAAAAAAGAAAATATTATTAATCATTGGAATCATTTTACTTTTTGAATTAATCTTAATTGATTATCTTTCTTTTGTTAATATTTTTTATCCATCCTATGTTTCTACTCGTCTAGCTTGTTCAAAAGATTTTAAAACAAATCAAGTAGTTACTGGAATTTTTACACCAGATTCAAATCAAATTGAAATTTCTTGTAATATTCAAATAGATAGTTTAGAATTTAAAAAAATCTTAGCCCATGAAAATGTGCATAGAAAACAATTCTACGAGGGAAGATTATATAATTGCGATGGAAAATTAAATTTAGGAGTTTTCCAAAATGAATTACAAGCCTACTCGAATGAATTACTCGTTTAAACTTGTTTAATTTACTAAAACCAAAAGATTTATAAACTCGGTTTAATTAGGTTTATTATGAAAAAACAACTAAAAAAATGGGGAAATAATTTAGTATTATCTTTTACTATCGAAGAAGAAAAATTATATGGATTAAAAGAGGGAGATGTTATTGAATTAGATGATATGCTTTTTGAAAAAGAGGTTAAAAGAAAATGTTAAAACAAATTGAAATTGTAAATATTTTATTAGATAAATTTGAGGAAAATAAAAAATGAATAAATTTAATATAAAAATAGATATAGAATATTTTGAATATTTAATGAATTTATATTCTCAAGGGTATATATCTAAATTTATTGATGAAACCAAAAATCTTTATATAGATTTACTTAAGATTGGATTTAAATATAAAAATATTAAAAATATAAAACAATTTTATAAAATGATTATTAAAAATAAATGTAATTTAGAAATTAAAAAATGACTTTAGAAATAATTTATCTCAAAGAAACTCCCGAAGAAGTAGAAAACGAGAGAAACAAGAATCTAATTGAACATTTTAATACTTTAGCAAAAGAAAAAGGAATTAAATATCAAATTGTTATTAAATATAATTTTCCTCATTTAGTTAAAAATTGGTTTTTCTTTGAAAATTATTCTAATCATATAGTTTATGCAGGTGAAGAATTTAGTTTTGTTGATGAAATAGATGAAGATATACTTAATGAAATAAAAACTATCTTAGCACAAATTCCAGAAAAATTTAAAATTGAAATAAAGAGAGGTGAAGAATGATAAAAAAACATAAAAAAAAATCTTTAAAATTTTATTGGATAATCCTATCAATATTATTTATAATCCTTATAATCTTTATTGTTAATCAAAAAAAATGTGATAGTTTAGGTTGTATTGATAAAAATGGATGTTATATATCCATTCATAAAGAGAATACAAACAAAAAAATCTACGATAGTGTGCATTGTTTAGAAAGTAAAGGATATTACTGGGATAATTGCGAACAAATTTGTATGAAAATAGATTATAATACTATGCCTGATAATTATACTTTATGTAACACATCATTTTATGAGAGTTATTTCAAGGCAATTAATATAAATGAAATTTCTGAAAATATTACTACTTATCATTTCTGCAACGAGTTTATAATAGGAAATAATGAAATTTGCAATGAAAGTGAGTACTGGGAATATGATAGTTTTATTAATAAATGTGCCACCTTAAAATTCAAATGAAAAAACAAAATAAAACCAAGATAGATATTACATCGTTAATGATTGGTATTTGTGCAGTAATAATTCTATTTATAAGTTTATTTTCTTTTAAAGATTTATTTGAACCAGATTATAAAATTACTAAGATGGAATGTCATAATGAAACTAATACATATCAAGAAAAATATAATCCAAGAGAAGAAATAACGGATATAAGTTTCACTTATGATATGGAACCACATAAATCGTATAGGCTAACTTTTTTTGAAGATTTTAGTAAGGATGATTTGAAATATGAAGATTATACTCACAAAGTAAACAACATGAGTATACGAGATATATCTGCCAAATATTTTAATAAAGAATCTGGAAAATTTGAATCATATTATGGTTTAGTTAATTCAGAAGGTAAACCAATTGAGATGATTAATTTTTTATCAGATTATGACATTATAACAAATCCTTCAAATGAATTTATTAGGGCAAGATATAATTATACTGTTTTTTATACTATTTGGGAAATAAAAGAAGTTAATGAAACAAAAGAAGTTTGTTCTCAAGTTGAAATTGATAAATCTGATTTAAAAAATGATTATTGTACTGGGTTTGCAGAACTTAATAAAGTTATGGATGTTAGAAGTTCAGCAATACAAAGAGATAAATGTTTAAATGAAGATATAACAAAAGAATGGCTAGTAGATAATTGTGACGCAATATTAAATGAACCATCAAATGATGATGGAACTTCTCATGAAGGATGTGGTTACAGAAGTTCAGATAGCAAATATGTTTGTAATAATCATGATTGTAAAAATGGAGAGGCTTTAATTGATTGTGCAAAAAAATATAAATGTTTTGAAAAATATGAGGTGCAAATAAAATGAATTCAATTGAAGGAAATATAAACGGATTTGGTTACAAGAAACCAGATATAGAATCCTGGAAAGAACAATCTAACAAATATCTCAAACAAAAAGATTATCCTTACATAGTTGTAGGCAATGGAAATTATATTTTTTTACAGATTTTTACAATACTTTTTTTTATAGGAATCCTAGTTTTAGGAATATTTTTTATTTATTACACTGGACAAGGGAAATTTCAAGATATAAATAATCAACCAATAAATGTAACAAATGATTATGATCCTACAACAAACAATGCTTATGATTTTAAACCAGTAAGTAATTTTTATAATAATTTTACACTTAAATTAGACGATGCTACTATAATTAGACTATGTAATAGTTCATAATACTCAAAAAGGCTTATTCACACTTCACCTTTAGAGGAAAGGAAGGAAAAAATTTAAAAATTTTGCCAACCTTTCTTTCAATCAAAAAAAAATGAACATCCAAACACTATACCAATATCAAATACCAGCAGGTTATCTAAATACTGCATTGTATTCAAAAATTCAAGAGAAATATAAACATAAAAAGAACTTTGATTATAAAATTAAATTAAAGAACATTGAAGGAAGATTAAAATAATATGACCAATAAAAACAAACAAAAAAAAGAATTTGTCTTACAACTCTTCAATTCAAAGTCAATAACCAATTAAGAAATTAGTTGGCTTGTTCTGACAGGAGCAAGGGAAACAATTTGACTACAGAAAGAAGAAACAAAAAAATGGAAACAAAAACTACGAGAACAGAGCTACAAGAACCTACAGATGCTTCACTAGTCTGTAGCACTTCAGCAGAACTGTTTAATGCAACGAGTTTAGAAAACACTGAAGAACTCAGTGATAACTCTATGCTTTGTTCTCATTCTGGAAGTGGGTATAACTTAAATCAGAAAGCTAGTATGTCTAGAATATTTGTTTTGAGTTTTACTGGAAAGCCATTAACCCCTTGTAAACAAGGTAAAGCAAGAAAGATGTTATTTGGAGGAGTAGCAAAAGTAGTTTGGAATAAGTTTGGAAATTTTGGAATACAAATGTTAATTCCAACAAGAGAAGAAACACCTAAAACAATTTTAGGAATAGACAACGGAACTAAATTTGAAGGATATAGTTTGATTGTTGGAAAAGAAAACCAATTAAATGTTATGTGGTTATTGCCTAACAAGAAAACCATAGTAAATAAATTAAAATTAAGAAGAATTTTAAGAAAAGCAAGAAGACAAAGAAATTGCAGAAGAAGACCTGCAAGATTTGATAATAGAAAACGAGATGGATTTATTGCACCAAGTCAATTAATGATGGTTCAAAGCAGATTAAAAGCAATCAGTGAATTCTTTAAATATTATCCAGTTTCTAAAGTAGCAATTGAAGATGTTAAATTTAATCATAGAGATAATAAGTGGGGAAAGAATTTTTCAACAATAGAAACAGGAAAAAATATGATTAAAGCATTTATTATTGGAAAAGTTGGAAGAGATAATTATATTACATTTAAAGGTTTTGAAACAGAAATAATTAGAGAAAAGTTAGAATTAAAAAAATCAAGTAAAAAATATTTGGAATCTTTTAATTCACATTGTGTTGATAGTTTTTCAATTGCTTCAGAATTATCTAATGCAGAACCAAACTTTAAAATTAAAGTTATTGATGATACTTATAGACCAACAAGAAGAAGATTGCATGATACTCAGTTTAGTAAATGTGGAAAGAGAGATAAATATTCTACTGGAAATTTTAAGGGAATCAAAAAAGGTTGTATTTGTGAATTTGGGCAGATTGTGGGTGGGGTAAAAAAAGTAAACTTAATAAGAAATTTAAATAACAAAAGAATTGGAAGAACTAAAATTTCTTGGCTATCACATAATTTTAAACTAAAAGCAGATAATAAAGAATAATGACTAAAATAAACAATAATCAAATAATTTGTAGGAGAATGAAATGAACAGATTAAAACTCTATTCAATCATTGTAACAATAATCTTACTAATTGGATTAAGTTATCTTGGATATGTTTATATTTCAAATAAAGGTTATGTTAAAGGTTATAATGAAGGACAAGAAGTTTTAATTAAAAATATGCAATCAACAGGTAATATTCCTCTAATAGAAAATGGAACAATTAAAACTTATACAATACAACAGATTTGTAATGGAGTTGGAAAATGAGAATTAAATTAATCCCTTCTGGGAACTGGGAGAAGATTCAATAATGGAAAAGAAATTAATATCTTTAAAACCAAGAATATTTAAATTTGAAAAGGGGCAAACTTGGGATGGAGATGAAGAAATTATACAATATATTGAAGATGTATTATTATATGATTTTGTAACTGAAGTAAAACAAAAAACATATATTACAATAATGGTTGCAAAGGTGAAGGAAAAATGACAAACTCAAAATCAAAAGAATGTAATAAGTGCAAAAGAAGATTTAAAACTCTTACAAGTGAAGAGATTTGTTACTCTTGTTTTAAAACTAAATTTGGAATAAGCCCAACAGATAAACAATATGGAAATAATGAGGTTAAAAAATGAAAATAACATTAACTAAACAAGAAAAAGATTGGATTGAAAGAACAGCAGATATAGAAACTGCAAGATTATTTCAAAACTTTAATCATATTTTAGGATTAATGAAAGATGTTGATGATAAATCAAAAGTGTTATTATCTAATCAAATAACTGAGTTAATTGAATTATATACATTCCTAAAAACACTTAGAAGTAAATTAGAACTATGGGATTGCAGGTATGATATAGATACTGAAATAAATTTTAAAGATAAAGAGAAATAATGGAAAAAACACTTTCAGATGACGAGTATGACCCAATTAGAGATAATCCTAATAGTCCTAAAAATTATCCACAAAAAGATTTAAACAGAACACTCTCAGATGAAATAAGATTAGTATTTGATGATGATAATGATAATTGTAGAGATACAGATGAAAGATTAAAAGTTGAGGATGTAAAAAAATTTATAAAAAGATTGAAAGAAGAAAGTAAATTATTATCTGCGAGAAATAATGTAGAATTAAAACAAATGTTCTTTTAAAATATTAAGGAACTTGCAGGAGATAAATTAATA
>JBBSXH010000103.1:0-4682 GCA_038045865.1 Nanobdellota archaeon | reverse complement strand
AATAAAAAAGGAGTAAAATAAAATGAACATTGAAACAGTTAGAGGATTTAGAGACATAATCTATCCAGAATCTTTGAAAAGGCAAAAGATAAAACAGATTATTGAAAAAAACTTCAAGTTATTTGGATTTATACCAATTGAAACTCCAACAATTGAATATGAAGAAATTGCAAAAGGAGATAATGAAAAAGATGAAGCAGTTTCTGAAATGTTTAAGCTTAAAGACAGAGGTGAAAGAGAACTTGCTTTAAGATATGAATTTACTTTTCAATTAAAAAGATTGTTTAAAGAAAATCCTAATATCAAACTTCCATTTAGAAGATATGAAATAGGAACAGTTTTTAGAGATGAGCCATTAACAAAAGACAGATATAGAGAATTTATTCAATGTGATGCAGATATTATAGGAGATTCAAGCATAGGAGCAGATGCAGAATGTCTGGCTCTTGCAGACAGAATCTGCAAGGAAATTGGGATTAAATATGAACTTAAAGTAAATAATAGAAAACTATTAAATTCTATTTTAAATAAACTTGAAATTGATGATAAAACAAATGTCCTAAGAGAATTAGATAAATTAGAAAAAATAGGAGAAGATGAAGTAAAAAGAAACTTAACAAAATATGCAGATAAAATGCAGATTTTGGATTTATTTAAAGTATTAAATAATAATATTAATTATTTTGTAAAAGAAAAATTTGAAGGTGCAAATGAACTTTCAGAACTTATAAAACTTTTAAAGTCATACAAAATAAAAGCAAAATTTACTCCTTTCCTCTTGAGAGGCTTTGCATATTATACCGGAAATATTTTTGAAGCCTACAACCCAGAGATTAAGGGTTCTCTTTTTGCAGGAGGGAGATTTGATAATTTAGTTGGAAAATATATTAACAGGCAAATTCCTGCTGTTGGAATTTCATTTGGAAGAATTTTAGATTATCCTAAAATGAACATAGAACCAACAAGATGCATTTTAATTTCAATTAATCAAAATAAGAAAACAATAAAACTTATGAATGAATTAAGAGATAAAGATATTTCTTGTTTTATGATGGAAAAAATATCAAAAGCATTAGAATATGCAAATTCAATGCTTATTCCATTTGTGATTTTTATAGGTGCAGACGAGATTAAAAAGAAAAAGTTTAAAATAAAAAATATGATTAGTGGAAAAGAAAATTTAGTCAGTGAAAAGTATTTGGAAAAATATCTCAAGTAAAAATAGTTAATAATTTTATTATAAATTAAGCAAAACAAGTTTTAAGTTTAATTTATTTGTTTTCTAATAATTGTTAAAGTCATTAAGTTTTGCAGAGGATAATTATAATTTATTAAGATGATATCAAACATAATTTAACAATTAATTTCAAAGCTTAATCTTCTCATCTTCAAAGAAATAAAGTTTAAGCATTATCAACAATCAAAACAAACTTAGGTTAGCTATGCTTCCTAAGTTTGAGTAAGGTATAATTTCGCTAAAGATATTAACCAAAGATTAGATATTTTTATAAGTCAAAGATATATAATTTAGTTATGGCAGAAAAAATGAAATTTTATTCTTTATGGTTATGTTTAAGTGTTGTAATGGTATTTATCCTGCAATATATTTTCCCAAGTATTACAAATTTTGGTATCTTAAATAATTCAGCCATATCAAATTATGAATTCTGGAGATTTTTTACTTCAATATTTTTACATGGAAGTCTACCTCATTTATTATATAATCTATTTGCATTATTCTTTTTTGGAATTGCTTTAGAAAAATTAATAGGCAGTAAAAAGTTTTTATTTGCTTTTTTCGCAAGTGGAATAATTGCAAATATTATTGCAGTTAATTTTTATCAATCCTCTCTTGGAGCATCAGGAGCAATAATGGGCATTATCGGAGTTTTAACAATTGTTAAGCCAATGTTAATGGTTTGGGCATTTGGTTTGATTCTACCTATGTTTATTGCAGGAATTCTTTGGGTTACAGGAAGTATTCTAGGTAGTTTAGGTATGTTCCCAGGAGATACTGGTTATATCGCTCATTTAGTTGGAATTGCAATAGGATTAATTATAGGTATTTTCTTGAGACTAGCAAATAAAGAAAATAAAAAATCAAACAATAAAATAGAAATCCATTCATATTATATTGAAAATTGGGAAGAAAGACATTTGAAATAAATTAGTTATTAATTTATTTTTCTTTTCTATAACTCTCTATAAACCCTTGCAATATTATTGTTAAACTAATAACAAACATCCCTAATAAAAATCCTGCAATTACATCACTAAACCAATGGACTCTTAAATAAATTCTACTAAATCCAATTAATAAGATAAAAATGATTGAGCAACTCATAGCAGTTATTTTCAAACTTTTAGATTTTATATATTCCACAGAATAATAAATCAAACATCCAAATAAAATCAATCCCATTGTAGCATGCCCGCTTGGAAATGAAAAACCTGTTTCAGAAATGATTGAGTTTAAAGGTCTTATTCTCATAATAATATTCTTCAGTACATAAATCAGTCCTGCTCCAATTATACTTACAAATGCAAGAAATAATGATTCTCTTCTAAATTTTTTAATCCATATAATTGCAGATATAATTATCAAAAGTATTATTCCATTAATTGGTTCAAATATATAACTTATTTTTTCTGTTAAAAAACTAAGAGTATTATTCTCAATTCCTTGAACTTTTAAATTAATTAAATAATCTAATAAAAAAACCCAAGGTTGATTTAAATTAATCCAAATTAATATAAACAATATCGCTGAAACAATCAACAAGATAATTTCTATTTTTTCACTACTTTTTCTTTTCTTTTCCATATTTTTTAATAAATTCTTTTTTAAACTTTAAAAAATCTCCTTTTTTTATTTCTTGTTTTGCTCTTTCAATTAATTTTGTTAAAAAATAAATATTATGATATGATGCAAGCTCTTTTCCTAATGGTTCTTCTTCTTTTAACAAATGTCTAACATATGCTTTTGTATAATTCTTGCATGCAAAACAATCACAATTTTTGTCTATTGAAGATTTATCTGTTTTATATCTCTCTCCAAGAATTCTTATCTTTCCGGTAGAAGTAAAAAGTGTGCCTCTTCTTGCATTTTGTGTAGGCATTCTTGAATCAAACATATCTACTCCTCTTGCTATTGCTTCTAAAATCTCAACAGGAGTTCCAATTCCCATAAGATAAATTGGTTTATTTTCAGGAAGTATTGATTTTTGTAAATCTATTATTTTCATTTCATCTTTCCAGGTTTCTCCTAAACCAAATCCTCCAACAGAATATCCATCAAAATCTAATTTTTTTAAATCCTCAATGGATTTTTTTCTTAAATCAGAAAAAATTCCTCCCTGAGTAATTCCAAATAATAATTGTCTTTTATTCCTAGAAATTTTCTTTTGCAGTTTATCATGTTCTTTTTTGCATCTTTCAGCCCACATAGATGTTTTCCTCACCGCCTCTTGAATTTGTTTTTTTGAATGTTCATACATGGGCATAGAATCTAGACACATTGCAATATCAGAACCAATATCTAATTGAATTTGCATGTCTTTTTCAGGAGTCATAAATATTTTTTCTCCTGAAATTGGATTTCTAAAAAATATTCCTTTTTCATTTGAATTTATATAAATCGAAGGAGAATACATTTGAAATCCTCCTGAATCACTAACATTTATTCCATAAAAATTCATGAATTTTTTAAGTCCACCCATTTTTTTAATTATCTTTTCTCCAGGCCTTAAATGCAAAATAAGAGCATTAGAAATTATAGTTTTCACTCCAATTTCTTTTAATTGTGAAGTGTTTAGAAATTTTGTAGCCCCTTTTGTTGCAACAGGCATAAAAAAAGGAGTTTCAACTTTTCCTGATTTTGTTGTTATCTCTCCTATTCGCGCATTTGTTTTCTTGTCTTTATGAATTATTTTAAAAGTCATATAAGACTAAAAGAATGTTGATATAAAAAGATATTGAACTCATAATTTCTCAAACCATGGAACCTGGCGATAATGAGGGTTATGCACAAGAGAATAATGATTTGTAATATCATCTTTTTCTAATCCTTTTGTTTTGCATCTTTTATCATATTTCTCAAAATCATCCCAAAAACCAATTTCATCTAAATGTTCTTTCATATCATAATAACTTTGAAGATATTCTCCTTTCCCTTCTAAATTAAAAGAACAGCTAAACTCTGCTAATTTATTGACTTGTCTTTCAATTTGAGTTAAAATATTTGGGATAAAAGTTCTCTTTTTTTTTAATCCCTCATAAAGTTTGATATCTTTATTTAATTCATTAATATATTCTTCAACATCTAATTCATGATAAGAATTATTTTTGGAATAATTATATTTAACATTAGGAAGAGTTGGTTCTATATATTTTTGTGCTAAAAGTAAATTTTTATTTCTTCTTCCTCTTTTTGCATGAGATGGGTCTTTCTTAATTACCATTCTTATCCCACAAAATAAGGTTTTTTAATGATTACTATAGTCAAAAATATCTTTTAATAAATTATCAGAAGAAACATTTAAATAGTTTGGTTACTAATCGTATACTTATGGTAACTAATCAAGAAACCACTGTTAAGATTAGTAAATGGCTACTCGAAGAAGTTGAAAAATTGATTAATAAAAATATGAAAAATGCATCTGAATTTCCAAGCAAAAGAAATT
>JBBSXH010000102.1:0-4779 GCA_038045865.1 Nanobdellota archaeon | reverse complement strand
ACATGCCCGACTAAAACGAGAATGAATATGCAAGTCTCCTATAATCTCTTTTTCCATAATAAAAAACAAAAAAGAAATGGGTTTTTATATATTTATATAATTATCTAAAATCCAACAAATTTTACATCTGTGTTATCAACAATATCTCCTATAACAGAAAGATAATCCGGACCGCCTTCAGCATTGAATATTATTTGGATTGTGTGCTGTCCAGAGCTTAAAACAAAATCTGCTTTTTTTGTAGCATCTGTCCTGTAATTTACATTATTCCAAGTCTGCCCAGTTGGAGGAGCCACCTTAGTCCCATCTAAAAAGAATTGGATATTATTATCAGTAAATATTAACTTAAGTGTCTTAGTTACTGGATTTACTACATTAACTTTCATCTCAAAAAGATATGAACCATCTGGAACATCATGGTCATCTCCACTTATAAAACCAAAAGAAGGTAAGTTATAGATATATGGCGCTGTTGAAAACCCATCAATTGTATAAATATTAAGAGTATTTGGATTATATTTTACTCTATAATAAGGTGTTTGTGAAGTAGTAGGGCATCCTGTTCCATCAGTTTTGCAAACTCCAGTTAGCTCACCAGCATCATGCCCCATTACAGCAGGATTATTTCCTCCAAAAGCAATAACAAATCCCACACCAACTAAAAATACAACTATTGCTGAAAACAACCACAAATCTTTTTTCTGAAAATTAACTTTTAATGACACCATCTTTATTATAATTTATAATAAATTAAACTATTTAAATATTGTTAATATCTTGTAATCTCTCCCAGATTTGGAATTCATATTTCAAGATTTGATTTTAATTTTTAAAGCTTTGCAGAAGATTATTTTCTTTCACACAAAACTTCTTGCTGAACTTACCAATTAGTAAGATTATAACATTATTAATAAAATCAGTACATTAAATTGTTAATATCTTGTAGTTTCTATCACAGCTTTGCAGATGAAAAACAAAGATTTGAATTTAATTCTCAAGCTATAAAGATGATTAAACATAGAGTTTGAGATTAGGCACTATTAACAAAATAGAAAATTATGGTTATGACTTGTCTTCCATAATTTTCAATAAAATTTTAAAACTAAAATTTTACACTCTCAAAAATCTCACTAAACTAAAAATATCTCCTGAAGAAAAGGTTATATTTGAAACAGTTATTTGAATTAATGCAACAAGCCACATAAACAATATCCAATTAACAGCCAAAATCCAAGTGAAATTATAATCTTTTTTAAATTTAATCTTATAAAATAAATAAACATTAATAAAACTCAGATAAATTCCAATTAAAAACAAAAATCTCAAATCAGAAACAATTCCTGCTATATTAATCTCAGTTCTTGCATTCTTATCTAATTTTTTATATGCTTCTAAATCAAATCTTGTAACTCCTAATTTTTGCACTTGAGGATTAAAAAAATTAGGGATGGTTTCTAATAAATTAAAGCTATAACTATTATCTATCCCATATACATCAAGCATTTTTTGATGTCCTCTTTCATGAAAAAAAGTTGATGCCTGAACCAGATAAGGCAATATGAAAAATATAGTTATAAATAAGAAACTCGCAACCATAAACACTTTCCAAACTTCATGCATCACACTCCCTTTTTCTAAAGCCATGATTAATTAAAAGAAAAAGACTTTATAAAATTATCAATAGGTAAAAAATCAATAAAAACTATAACTTTCTAATATCATTAAATCAAACCCGCTTTGGCTTTAATTGTTCAAGATTTGAATTTAATTTTTTAGATTTAAAGATGATTTACATAGCTATCAATATTAACAAAAAAAATTTGCAGATGATAAACAAAACTTCTTGCTAAACTTCCAATGAGCTTAGTTTATAACATTACCAAAAGTCAATTAGGTTCTATCAATTAAAAATAAAAAAAATTATTCTTTTCCTTCCTCTTCGTCATTAACCCCTTTTGCTCCAACCCAAAAAATACATTCATTATCTGGCAGATTAGGACTATCAATCAGCTTTGCAACTCTACATCCTTTTTTCCCTCTTCTTAAATAAATTCTATAGGTTGAATTATGCACAACAAACCCATTAGCAACATAATTTTTATTTTCAGGAACAGAAAAATCATAAAAAAGTTCTTTGTCTTTATTTTCTTGTATTTTTATTTTTCTTATTTTTTCAAAACTAAAATCTGAATTCAATAATTTAAAAACAAATTCCATTTTCTGCTTAATTTGCCTGTCTTTTATATTTGCATTCATTAAAGAATTAAATGCATTTTCTAATTCTATTCTGTTAATCCAAGTATAATCTTTGCTTCTAGATTTAATAATCTTTGAAGGATATAGTCCTACATTTTTTAATAAATCCCAGATTTCTTTTCTTTTCACAGGCATCATCTCTTTTTTGTAAGTATTTTCAATGGTTTTAATACATTCAATTAATCTTTCTTGCTTGTCTTTTGCTGTAAACCCTATTTGAACATAATCTTTAACACTTCTGTCTCTTATAGACAAATTAGAAATCTTTTTGCTTCCAACATCAAACCTTAAAAAACTTCTTATTCCAAATCTTAATAAAAATAGTTGTACATATCTTAAAATCTGTTTTTGTTTTTGTGCAATTGTTATTGTTGCCCTTTTCTTATCAATATGTCCTTCTGCATCAACAAACCCCCTAATAAAACTTGCAACAACTTCTTTTTTTGAACAAGAAACTAAATTTAATATTTGAGGGGTTGTTAGTTTAAAAAATTCTGCTATTTCTGTTGAATTTATATTAAGAGTATAACAATTTTTGTTTTTAATTTTTGAAATACTTCCATTAATATTAAAAATTTCTTTAAACAAACCCCTATATGTTTCCAGAACCTCAATTCTAGCATCCTTAAATCTTACTCCAGCCTCTTCAAAATTTCCGTCACCTAAAAAATATCCAAAAATCTGTGAAGTTCCAGAATTAAGCATTAAAGGCATCATTAAATCTCTGTGTTTATAACTACAAACCTGTATCATTTCTAATTGCATTCCATTAAAACAATTTTGCAGATTATTTAAAACATTAAAAGAGGTTGGATAACTTTGATTTAATACTCTTCTAAACTGCCTAGGAGTTATTCCTATTTTATCACAAATTTCCTCTCTACCAAGATTATTCTCCTCTAATTTTTCTTTAATTTGTTTACAAGATTCTTCAGAAAGTTTTGCTATTTTCTTAATATTTATTATGGGCAGTTTTTGTTCTTCTCCTTGAATCTCAATTTTTCCTGCCTGCATTAAAAAATCTCCTTCTTTCAAATCCTTTGCTTCTTTTTCAACAATAGAAAAATTATCAATTGTAAAAAATCTATGCAGTTTAGAACAATTTATATTTCCATTTGTAATTATTTCATATATTTCATCAACATTAGGATTAATAAAAACCATATCAGAACCAGAATTTTTAAATTTCAAATTATCAAGATTTCCTGAAAAAACATTATCTTGTTTCATATCTTTAATTTCTTTTATTTTTCCATCTGCTAACTGAATTAAAGAATCAGCAGTTAAACAAGCATGTCCAACTATATTTCCACCAATTGCAGTTGTTGGGTCACCAAACATCATTGCAGGATTAGCCATAACTTGATTTGTAACATAAATAGCTAAATTAAATTGTTCAGCCATTTTCATGAGATTATGCAAATATTTATTTAATTTTTGTTGCCTGTCTGCTAGCATACCTCTTCCTGAAAATTCTGCTCTAAAATGTGCTGTTAAGCTATCTACAATAACTATTTTTACAGGCTCACCATTTTTTATTAACTCTCCAATTTTATCAATCAAAAGTATTTGGTGGTCAGAATTAAATGCTCTTGCAACTAAAATGTTTTTCAAAACATTATCTGGATTCATTCCTTTTGCTTCTGCAATTTGTTTTATTCTTTCAGGACGAAAAGTTCCTTCTGTATCTATATACACTGATTTTCCTTCACAACCGCCCATTTCCAGAGGCATTTGAACATTAACCGCAAGTGAAAAACCAAGTTGGCTTTTCCCACTACCATATGCACCAAAACATTCTGTAATTGCTTTTGTTTCTAAACCTCTTCCTCCCAAAAGATTATCAAATTCTTTGCTTCCTGTTGAAATATGTAAAATCTCTTGTCTTTTTTCTGCAAATTCTAATCCTGATTGAAAACCCAAATCCATCATCTTTCTTGCTGACTGAATTGCTTTTCTTGCAGCAGCCTCGCCCATTCCAGCCATTTCAGCTAACTCTTTTGGACCTAAAACAGCAATACCCATTAAATCAAAAATTCCAGCAGCTTCTAATTTCTCAATTGCAGCAGGTCCAATTCCAGGTAAATCACTTAGTTTTGTTAATTTTTCTTCTGCCTCTTTTTTTTCAGAGGTTTTTTCTTTTTTTTCAGCCATGATTAAACAAACTAAAGTTTGTTTATAAGCATTGTTTATATTGGTTATATATAATACTAAAACATTAAATGATTATTATAACTAATTGAGTTATATCTTAAACTTTCCAATAATGGTTAATCATACTCGCTTTGGTTTTAATTTCTTAAGCTCTGAAGATGATTAAATAATTTTTGCAGGATTAACATAGTTAAAAAATATAGATAAAAATTAAATAAAATAATTTTTACATTTATTCCCACAAAACTTCTCGCTAAACTTTCCAATCATCAGGATTGTAACATTACCAAATATCAAAAGAACTTGGGTTAGCGAATCAGGCTGTGGTATAATTAGTAAAATTTAAATACTTACTTCTCGTCGGTAATA
>JBBSXH010000101.1:0-7428 GCA_038045865.1 Nanobdellota archaeon | reverse complement strand
CCTTCAAGTAAACAAAAATTTTGAAAAAGCACAAGGAAGACCTTATATTGGAAGTAGAGATATTGATTTAGGTTTTCATCTTGATAAAAATGCTAATATTGAACAAATGAAAAATTCTGCACTATCATTATCTTTAGACATTCTCCAAAATCAACTAAAGTTTGAATCAGTTTCTTTCAGGCTATTGAAAGAAATTCATACAGAAACAGAAGAAGAAATAAGTCCAGGAAAAATTATTCCAGCACACTTTATTTTTCCAATGTATGTAGATGTATTAGTGGATAATATCCCTGAAAAATTTAGAGATACTTTTCACTTTCAACCAGCAGATGAGCCACTACTGAGTTTTGTTTTTGAAAATAGTAAATATAGAGACGAACCCAGAGAATTTAACAAGAAATTATGGTTACCTAAACCCGAATTGCTTTTAGCAACAAAACTAAAGGCCATAACCTTGCGTGATAAAGAGCATAAAAAAATAAAAGACTTATGTGATATATTTGCACTATTATGGTATTCAAAAGAACATCCTCAAGAATTACAAAAAAAGATACTCCAATTTCTAAAAATCCAAGACATCAAAAAAATAATTAAAGAAATTACATCAGAGGATTATCAAAAAGTAGGTGTTCAGTTAACCCACAGCCCAGAAGAAATAAAAAGAGTTATTGAATCAATGAGTTTGTAAGTTATTAGAATTTTTGTTATTTCTTCAGGTATTTTATACTGGAAAAATAGAATTTCAAACAACTAATACTTCCCATAAGATATTACTTACAAATCTCTTGCTCATCATCTACATATCTTAAATAACATTAACACTATCAAACTAATCAGTAATTTGCTTGGACCATGGACAGCAAATTTATAGAAATTCCAACAAAAATATCAACTTATCAAGATATCCATAACCCATCAATCCCAAAAAAGGGGTTTAAAAACTTAATTGATTGAATTTATCCAATTCTTAGGTATAAGAAGATTTATAAAATATGATTACTTTAAAATAATAAATATTCTAGAGATGATTAACTAATGAAAATCAGAGATTATACCCCCTCAGACAAAAAACAAATCATCGAGATGGTATCAAATATACTATCCAGAATTTTTAATGGAAATCCAACTCAATTTGGATATATAAAAGAATTTAATTCTAATAAAAACTATATTAAATTTTTAGTTGCAGAAATAGACAATAAAGTTGTTGCAACAATGGGAATAAAGAAAATAGATAAAAAAAGGGTTAGATTAAAGAGAATGTATGTAGCAAGAGAATATCAAAGAAGAGGAATTGCTCAAAAACTTTTGAATCAATTAATTCAAATAGCAAGAGAAAAAGGCTACAAGAAAATGATTCTTTCAACATATCCAACCATGGAACATGCAAATATATTTTACAAGAAAAATGGTTTTAAAGAGTTTGAAGCAAAACCAGTTGAACAGATTCATGTAATGAAAAGATTGTAAAAAATTGAGCAATAAATCATTTTCAACACTTAATAATTTCTCTAGCTCAACTCATTCCTATTAAGATATTAGAAGTTACCATAACTGTAAAAAGCAATAAATATTTAAAGAACTTTTGTTATTTAAGGATATGGAGATAGAAAAGAAAAGCCGTTTTTTAAAAGTATACCAAAACTTACCTTTAAATGAAAGAAAAAATATTATTATAATAATTGGAGAAAAAGGAGAAAAACCTGAGAAAAAACCTGCAAGCTGGGATATTGCATATATTGAAATAGAACAGGAAACAAAAATAGGAGAAAGGATCTTAAATAAATTAATAGAACTTGACTTAATATGAGTGAAGAAATTAGACCTGAATTGAAAGAGATAATTTTACAGAGGTTAATCACTTCAAAATTGCCTCAGAATCTTAGAGTTTCTATTGGAAATACCCCTCAAGAACCAATGACATTACAAGAAGTAATTGGACATGTAAAAAAAGAAGATGAAATAGGGAAAAAAATATATGAAATTCAATTAAGTTACCTGAAAGCATTAAAAGATGGAGTAATATCTAAAATTCAAAATGAATAAGGTTCTTATAACTCTCCCAAACCATGACAAAGTTACTGCTTATCTGTTTGCATGGAGTAGGGAAATCACAAAAGAAAAGTATCAAATAGAATATAGATTTTTAGAATTAGAAGGCGAGGAAGCAAATAGAAAAGAAACAGAAAGTTATCTAAAAAAACAAAATCCAAAATTAGTTTTATTTAACGGACATGGAAATGATAATCTAATTTGTGGTTTTAAAGATAAAATTCTTATACAATCAGAAGTAAATGATAATTTGTTAAAAGATAAAATTATTTATGCTTTATCTTGCAGGTCTGCTAATATTTTAGGAAAAACCACAGTTAAAAATGGGGCAGAATCATTTATTGGTTATGAAGAGGATTTTGTAATTGTTACAGATTCTGAAAGAGAAGCAACCCCTTTGAAAGATAATATTGCATCTTCTTTTTTAAGACCATCTAACCAAGTAGCAATTTCTCTATTAAAAGGAAAAACCACAAAAGAATCATCAGAAAAATCAAAAAAAGAATTTAAAAAGGAAATAAAGAAATATTTATCAAGTAGTTATGAAGAAGGCACAGAACAAATTATTTCTTATCTCTTATGGGATATGGATAATCAGGTTGTCTTGGGCAATCCCGAAGCTAAGTTAATTTAATTATATATCAATCATAAATCGGGGTTAATTTGAGAAACTGATTAGCTTTTTTGGTTTGGTTATATCTAACAATTCATTGAAGATTAAAAAGTTTTTAAAGGTTTAGTTGCAAAAATAGAATAGTAGGAAGTAATCTTTTTTATTTTCATAAACACTCCCTATACTTCATCACCCCTTTAAACTTCCAAGCTAAAGATATTTTTGATAAAGATGTTTCAAAACTAAGATCTCCATTTTGATTTGCTTTCTTTATAACTGAACAAAGATTTTTATTTGTTAAGCCATCAAGATATTTAGAATTTAAAGCAATTGTTATCTCTACATTTTCTGTAGTTTTATCCTGACTTGCTTTATCTATTTCTTTCATTTTTCCATCTTTTATTAAATATGAATTCTCCCATTGCTTTCCCCCTGAATTAAGATTATAAAATTTCAATAAAATAGGCATGTCTTTTGGAAGAGCTTTAAGCATACTACTTTTGGGCAATTCCACAGCAAGATTTTGAGTAGTAATATTTATGGTTGGAATAGCAACAGAATTACCTGTTTGCTTTGGATTTTTTAAGAATCCTCCAATTAATAATGAACTTAGGATAACTAATGCAAAGATAATAACAATTTTATGCTTGTTTTTCATAACTTTTATTGATTAACAACATTTATATATATTTTTAATTTAGAGTTTCTATGAAAACTAAACTCAACAAATGGTTTTTAGGTGGTTTGATCTCTGTAGTTATATTCTTCTTAATCTCCCTAACCATAACCATTTTTACATCTCAAACATTTTTATCTTCTTTAAGGATAGTCTTCGGTTCAGTCTATGTCCTTTTCCTTCCAGGCTTTATCATCTCATTTATCTTCTTTCCAAAGACTAAAGAATTTGAAGCTAAATCAAAGGAGATTGAAACCTCAAAGAACCTTGGTTCTTTAGGTATAGACTGGATTGAAAGAATTGCTCTATCCTTTGCTTTATCAATCGCAATTGTTCCTCTTATTGTTTTTTATCTTAATTTAATCGGATTAAAGATTAATCTTCTAAATAGCTTCTTAACAATTTTAGGAATTACCTTAATTTCTTTTGGAATTTTATACTGGAGAGCTAGAAGAAAACTCTAAACAAAAAGATTTATAAATGGTATCAACTATATAGTTTACAGGTGTAAACCAAATGGAGACAAAAGAAAAAAATCGTGAGAAAATATTAAAAATATTATTTAAAGAGCCATTTTTTGATCATACTGCCAGCTCTTTGTCTAAGACTCTTGCTATTTCAAGACAGGGAATTTGGAAAACTTTGAATAAATTATCTAAAGAAAACTTAATTCATCTAAAATCAATAGCTAACACAAAAAATAGTGCTTCTGATATAACTCTTAATCTGAAAAATTCGATAACTCAAAAAACTATCTCTTTAATACTTGAAAAAGAAGCATTAAATTATGAAAGGTACAGAGATAATTTTAAGAAACTAGAAAAACATACCCTCTTCACGATTTTATTTGGAAGCATACTACACTCTCCTAAAGAGGCTAAGGATATTGATATTTTAGTTATTGTAAAAACTCGAAAGGATTTCAAAGAAATAGAACATATTCTACTGGAAGTACAACAAACCCAGATTAAAAAAATTCATGCAATTGATTTAACAAAGGAAGAAATAAAAAACGAATTAAAAAATAACAATAAAGCATATCTTGATGCCTTAAAAAAAGGAGTTATCTTATTTGGACAAGAAAATTTTATAGAATTTATTAAGGAAATCTAAAATGAGCAAGGACATTAAAGACTGTTTTGAATCTGCTAGAAAAGATGAGGAAAAAGGAAAAAAGCATAAAGGATTGCTTATTGTAGAACCATCTATAGAAAAAGCAAAAGATTATTTAGACAAAGCAAGAGATAGCTTGAAATTTTGTGAGATATACAAAAAGATGGGTGCAGATTATAAAATACCTGAAGAATGGTATTATTCTTTATATTATTGTGCTTTAGCCATACTTAGCAAGTTTGGAGTAGAGACAAGAAGTCAAAGATGCACAGCATTATTTATTAAATATGTTAAGGAAAAGGGATTAATTGAGTATGACCACAAATTTATTGAGAGAATAATAGTATATAAAGAAAAAGAAAATAAAAGTGCTGTTGATGAAAGAGAAGAAGCAAGATATAGCCCTTTAATAAAGATAGAAAAAATAGAAGAAAGATATGATGAAACTATGACCTTTTGCAAGGAAGCTATTTCTCAAGCAGAAGAAATTGTTTTCTCGAATAAAAAGTTTGATGTTCCTAAAGAATTATTGGATTGAAAGAATAGCTCTTTCATTTGCTTTATCAATTGCAATTGTTCCTCTTGTTGTTTTTTATCTTAATTTAATTGGATTAAAAATTAATCTTCTTAATAGCTTTCTAACAATTATTGGAATAATCGTGGTGTCTTTTGGTATTTTATATTGGAGAATTAAAAAACTTAAGATTTAATTGTTTAAATTAACACACTCCTTTTTACAAAGATATTAACCAGTAAAGAGATTAATAATCATCAATCCTCAAAAATGGGTTTAAAAACTTTTAGTTGAGCCTATATCATTTTTAGGTATGAAAACATTTATAAAATATGATTACTTTAAAATAATAAATATTCTAGAGATGATTAACTAATGAAAATCAGAGATTATACCCCCTCAGACAAAAAACAAATCATCGAGATGGTATCAAATATACTATCCAGAATTTTTAATGGAAATCCAACTCAATTTGGATATATAAAAGAATTTAATTCTAATAAAAACTATATTAAATTTTTAGTTGCAGAAATAGACAATAAAGTTGTTGCAACAATGGGAATAAAGAAAATAGATAAAAAAAGGGTTAGATTAAAGAGAATGTATGTAGCAAGAGAATATCAAAGAAGAGGAATTGCTCAAAAACTTTTGAATCAATTGATTAAAATAGCAAAAGAAAAAGGTTATAAAAAAATGATTCTTTCAACTTATCCTACTATGGAACATGCAAATGTATTCTATAAAAAAATGGTTTTAAAGAGTTTGAAGCAAAACCCATTGAACAAATTCATGTAATAAAGATGTTATGAAAATCAGTTCTCATATAAATTCAGGAAAACAAGTTTAACCTAAATTTATTTTTACTTTTGGTAATGTTATGAGTCTTAACAAAAGGGTGTGAAGTTCAAAGTGGTTTGAAATATTTTACAAATCTTAATCTTCTCATTCCCATATTAAATAACCCTTAACATTATCAAACTAATCAGTAATTTGCTTGGACTATGGACAGCAAATTGATAGAAATTCAATAAATAATTTTTTCAAAATATATCTTTTTTCATATAAATATTTATAATATCTGTATAGTTAGTTTTATTATGAACCTCCAACAAATAATTCTATCAACAATCCTTCTCTTTGCAGGATGCACTGAAAGCTTAAAAAAAGAAAATAACAAAAATCCTATCTATCAAAAACCTATCCATCAAAACCCTATCCCTGCTCCTGAAAAAGCCCCAATTATTGTAAACTACTCTATACCTAAAGAAAAAACTCCAGAACCTATAGAATTCAATATTGAAAATAAAAGATATTCTTTTATTCCAGCAAAAACTAAGTATGAATCAAATACTCTTAATGTCTATGATGCAAATGGGACTTTAACAGAAAAAATTTATGATTTTAATAGAAACGGAAACATAGGCGATGTTTTAGATTCCTATACTACTTATGAAAATAAATGTACTGAAACAACTAATTCTGAAAACAAATGTATTGAAACAACCTACACAACTGCTTTTATTCTTCATAAAGACCCGGATTTTAAAAAATGGATGCTAAATGAAAATCCCACCAAAGCAGATTTAAAACAAGCTTTTGATAAAGCAAATAAAACCTATAGTATGTTCTTAAAAATGATGGAAGGAAAATATAATCGAGAAGAAGAAGAGGTAAATAATTAATTTATCTCTTAATATATAAAATTCAGTAAGACAAGTCTAAACTGAATTTCTTTTAAGTTTTAGTAATGTAATTAGCTAAATAAATTTATAGTTATTTTCAAAGTGGGAAAATATATCTTAGAATTATTTAAGTTGTTTCTCCCACAAATCTAAAAAATCTCATCTTCATATTTCATTCCTACAAAAATATTAAAAGTAGTAGCCCCAACCTTTATAAATATAATCTTCTTATATTCTTTAAAGAGGGAGAAAGAGAAACAGACATAAAAAAAGATGGATGCATTAATGATTTCAGCAGTTCTTGGAGGCATTGGTGGCTTAACACGGGGATTTGTTGGCTTGTTGAAAGCATTATCATTAAGAAGAAAAATTCTTTGGGGATATTATGCAATTACAGTTCTTGTAGCATTAGTTATAGGAGTATTTACAGGAATTATTTTTAATTTTGATTATCGTTTGAGTTTACTTGCAGGTTATGCAGGAACAGATATTTTAGAAGGGATTTACAAAAGTTTTGCAGTTCAAAAATTATATATTGGACCGGCGAATAAAAAATGAAAAACAATAAAGAAAGTAGAGGACTAATATTTTTAGGAATATTAATCTTAATTGTAGTTTTTGTAATTGGAGTGATTGGAAAATTATTAACTTTTATAGCTGTTGTAATAGGATTATATTTCATAATCAAAGGGATAATTAAAATGGATAAATCAACTAAGATAAAAAAATCTAATAAAAAGAAAAGATGAAAGTTTGTAAAAACAAAAGATTTATATAA
>JBBSXH010000100.1:0-5980 GCA_038045865.1 Nanobdellota archaeon | reverse complement strand
AAAAACCAATTAATATGTCGTTAGGAAATATTAACGGGATACAACAGGTGATGTTTAAGTAAATTATCGAACTTAACACTTATTCTATTTTCACATTCAATTTTTGTTTTATTATTAATCCTTAAAAAAATCTACAATATAAATATTGTAATAAAAAATGTGTAGATTTTTTTGGGAATCTCAAAACCAAAGGTTTTGTTATTTTTACAAATTGAAAACCCTCTTTAATATTTCTATTAATTATTAACAAATATCAATGAAATAGTTTAGCAAAAAGAAATTAAGCAAGTATAAGCGAGGAAAATAGGGTTAAAAAGGCAAGGAGTTACTTAACAGATGATAAAAAATAAATCCAGGCTTTGCAGTTAAAGAAAAAGAGCAAAACCTGGTTATTTGCTTTAAGGTTGTCTAAATATGCTAAGGAGGAAGGTCTTCCATTTTATCTAATTAATTTTAAATGCAGGCCAGTATTTGAAAAAGAGTGTGTCAGAAAAGATTGAGCATTTAAAATCATTTTTTATTTTCCTCCTTTTAATTTATAGAAATATTAAAGAAAAAGTGTTTATAAATGAACAGAAGTAAAAGTCTGTAAATAAAATATGTAACATTCCTCTACATAAAACTTTAAATAAACTAAAAAAGAGGTATTTTTATGTATTCAGAGATATATAATTTCATTGCACAAAATAAGGAAATGTTCAGAATTTTTTATTCTGTCCTGATTGCTTTAATTTGTTTTATAATTGTATTCAAAACAGACAGGCTTTTTAGAGTCAGTCATCATCAAGGAATAAGATATTTTAGAAATGCTTTCTTTTTTTATGGAATTGCTTTTATTTTAAGATATCTTCTTGCAAAACCAATTTATTTTGTGAATATAAAAATCATTTTTGAATTTGTTATGGCTATGGCTAGTTTTTTCCTTCTTTATAGTTTAATATGGAAAAAAATAGAAGGAGAAGAAAAAAGCATAAGTTCATTATTTAATTTTAGAATTTTTGTGTTTTATGGTTTTGCTTTGATAATTGCAGTTTTAGATTCTATATGGCAGAGTTATAATTTTCTTTTTTCATCTCAAATCATTGTTTTTGGACTTGCAAGCATAATAAGTTATAATAATTATAAAAACAGCAAAAAAAATAGTTTCTTAGGATTATATTTTACAGTAATGATTCTTAGTCTTTTCGCATGGATATTTAATTTTGTTTGGGGTATTTTTCTTGGTTTAATGAGATTAAGATGGGTAGCAAATATTTATGCACTTAATGTACTGGTCTTCTTAATTTTCTTATATGGAGTAATTAAAGCAACTAAAAGAAAAAATGGCTAAGAAAAGAGAAAGATTAGAAGTAATCAGAGATATTTTAGAAGCAATCAGAGATAAAAGAGAGATTAAACCAACTCGATTACTATATGCATCTAATTTATCTCCACAAATGTTTAAAGAATATATTAATGAATTACTTGAGAAAAAATTTATTAAATTTGAAATTGATGAAAAAGAAAAGAAAACTTTTTCACTGACTAAAAAAGGAAATGATTTTCTGCAGGAATACAGGACTATTGAGAATTTTATTGAAAATTTTGGGCTTTAAAAGTTGAATAGTCAAATTCTATTGTTTAAAAATTAAAAGGGAGATATATACTCAATTAAAGATAATCATAAAAAGGTTTTAATCTCTTTTATTTTATGATTAGGATAAATAAAGAAAAAATAATTGGAATTTTAAAAAGCAAATTATGGATTTTAGCAGGATATATTTTGTTTCTGATTATAAGCACTAGATTTTATTTGCATAATGATAATTTTGGGGCTTTAATGAGTATTCTTACTGCTTTATTATTCTTAATTGTATTTGCTGGGCAAATGAGCATAACTAGAACCTCTGTTAAAAATTATCAAGATAAAATAAGCAGGCATTTTAAAGAAGTCTTTTCAGTAAGAGATTCTCCTCAGGCTATAGCTTCTGGATTTGCAATAGGTACTGCAATTGCAGTTTTGCCTACTTTTGGATTAGGTGCAATAGTAGGGATATTTGTTGTTTTAATATTTAAAAAAATAAGTAAAATTGCTCTTTTTGCAGCATTTATTATCTGGAATGCTTTTATTTTAACTCCGCTTGCAGTTTTAGAATTTAAAATTGGAGGCATTTTATTAAAAAATGTTCCTACAACAACTTATAAGATAGAAATTTTAAATGAACTATTTGTTTATTCTAGAGATTATTTATTAGGCAATTTAATAATAACAATACTTGCTACAATTCTTAGTTATTGGATTATATATGCTCTTGCTAAAAAATATCAAGAACAATATAGAATAATAATCAAAGAACCTTTAGAAGAGATTCTTAAGAAAGTTGGAGAAAAAGTGCAAGAACTTGATGAAGAGGATTAAAAATAAATGTACTTAGTTTGTTAATATTTTTGTGGGAATTAGATATGGGAAATATCATCAAGGTTGGGTTTATCATCTTCAAAGATTGAAGAATTAAAGCCAAAGCGATTATGATTTAATAATTATTAAAAGTTTAATCTCAGGCATCAAACCCATAATTCTAAAAACAAGAAAAATATTTAGAATTATGGGTATATTTGATTTTTTTAGGAAAAAACCAATTGTAGAAAACAAACAAGAAATAAAATTTGAAGACATAGATAATTGGATTTTTTCTGAAAAAGAAAGGATTAATTTGGGGCAACAGGCGCCTAAGAAACAAATTAAATATGCACTTAAAACCTTGGTTGAAGAAATTGAAATTGGGTTGCCCGCACTAAAAAAAATAGATTTAAAAGAAAGAAAAGAACATGAAAGAGCCAAATTAATTGTTTTAGAGAATTTGGATAAATTTGTCCATTTGTTAGAAAGATTAATCCAAGATTTAAAAATTATTTCTGAGAAATCTTTAGAAGAATTAGTTAATAAAATTAATTTAACTTTCTCAAAATTTGATAAACAATCTTCAATGAATTTTCAAAAAGCGACTTTTTTGGTTGGAAAAGAACTTGAAGTGATTCAGCAGAGAGTTTATAAATTTTTTTCTGAATTTAACAAGATAATTAAAGAAAATGAACAAGAGTTTAAGCGAGGCAAATTAGTCTTAGAAATAGAAGGAGAATTGTCTAAATTTAAAAAAGAAGAAAAAACAATTGAAGAGATTTTATCTTTTATAGAGGATATAAAAGAGCAGATAAATCAATCTGAAAAAAATATTAAGGAACATAATAAAAAAATAAATTTGCTTAAAAACACTGAAGAATATATTAAACAATCTAAACACAAACAAGAATTAGAAAACTTAAAAAAAGATTTTGTTAAGCAGATTAATTCTTTAAAAGATTCTATTGATTTTAAATTACTTAATGGAGTTTATCACTCTATTGAAAACCAAATGAAAATTATTAAAGAATTTAAAGAAAATTTTAAAGAAGCCCTTGAAAAATATGGGGAAGATGAATTTTTAGAATTAGTAGATATAAAAGAGATAAATCAGGGAGCTGTAAAGGAAAAATTAGAAGAAATTGATAAAATCAAAGGGGAGATTGAAGAAAAAATTAATCAATTTAATTTAAATGAAGATATAACTGAAAAATTAGAAAAAGAATTAAATTATCTGAATAATGAAATAAAAGATAGGGGAAAAGAAATATTAGAAAATGAAAAAAAGATTAAAAAAATTGATGAAAATAAAAAAATGTTAAAAGACAAGATAATGGAAAAAGTAAATGATATTTGAAAAATATTAAAATGACCTGCATAAGATTATCTCAATTATTAGAATATGAAATGCCACACTACAAGCGAATACTTCAAGAAAGAAAACAATATTTTGATAATATAACTAAAGAAGATGTTTGGATGTATTTAGTTGAAAGAGATTTTCAAAAAAGATTTTTTAATTCTTGGGCAGAGCAAGAAAAAGAGGGGTTCTGTAGGGGGTGTGATATAAACGGGGGATGTGAGTTAGGGATTATAAAAACACAAAAATAAAGGGGAATAGAAAAACATTAAAGCTAAATAAAACCAAAATAAATTAAATTATGGCGATAGCAGAATTATTTGCATTAAGTAAAGCATATCTCATAATTAGTTTTATTATTGGAATGATTTTATTTTTGTTGGATTAAAGGTGGCTAGTGTATTGCTTAAATGGTTTTTTTTGGATATTGGGTGTAATTGCAGTTGTTGCAGCAGGTTGGATGATTTTTGCTTAAATGAAAAAGATTAAAAAATTTGTCGCTTTCAGATAGCCAAATTTTATTTTGATTGTTGGTAATGTTATAAGATTAATCCGTAGGGGTTTGAGGTTCATCAATCGAGGCTTTTGTTGTTTGGGTTAAGGGGGAATTTCTTAAATCAAGTTTTTCTTTGATTTGTTTTTTAATTTCATCTCTATATTGAAAATCATGAAGCATTTTATGATGTGTGGGACACAAACCGATTAAATTATCCTCTTGATTATTTTTATGATTATGATCTAAATGATGAAGTTGAATAACTTTATCAAAACCGCAAATTAAACAAGTTTTAGTTATCCTGTTGTAAGTATCAATATCCACATTATACCATTTTTTGTAATTATGGGCTTTTGTATTCTCTAAATGAAAAACATAATTATAACAACCTGCACAATAACCCTTTGCTTGATTTGGTTTTTGTCTACCACACCTTTTGCAAATTATATTTTTTTGTTTCCACTTTTCCCGTCGGTAACAATTATGACAAATGTCTCCTGTAAACCAAAGACAAATCTTTTTACAATTAGGACATTGTTTTGGTGAAGAAAGTTTTTTTGACATATTAATATATTTGTGGTACCACCCGTTTATATATCTTTCGGTACCACTTTTGTAATTTCTAAATAGTAATCGGTACCAAAGACTTAAATATATAATTAACATTATGAAGATATGCAGATTCAAAAGCAGTTGGGGAAAAAAGTTGGTAATAAAGTTTATCCAAAATATGTAATAGTTATTCCTCCAGAGATTATCGAACAATCAGGATTAAAAGAGGGAGAAAAATTGGAAGCAGAAGTTAAGAAAGGGGAAATAAAGTTGAGGAGAAAAATTTAAATGAAGCACAAAAGAAAGATTTCTATAGGAATTATGACTAGATTCTCAGTAATTTCTATTTTGTATTACAAAGCATTTAAATGAAATACTGTCTCTTTTAATTTATTAACTACATCTCCATTATTTCTTTATTTTATACACTACATTTCATCATGCTAAAACTTCCTGCTTTTGCTTAAAAGTTCCTGCATGATGGTTTTTGATGATTTTCTTGAAAATTTGGAGTTTTCAGACAACCAATTTTTTTGAATGTATTGATAATGTATAATAAAATATAAATAGTTGTGGTGAATAGATTAAAATATAAAAAAGAAATCATTTAAATTTTGGTCTGTAGTTTGGGCAGTTATCTGAGCTATCTTTGCAGGATTATCTTTTAGATATAATCTTGATCTTGGTACTACTGCAACTCTTGGGAGATAGTACTAATGTTTGCTTGGATGTATGAACAGGCAAATATTGAAAATTAGCACTAAAATCACCCTGTTCGTACAACCTTTATTATAGGAAGCTTTTACAAGGGAAATTAAGTTTTATGAGGAAAACTCTTTTTAAGGATTAAAATAGAGGTTTTTTAATGTTTTGGATGAATAGGATAACGAGTTAATGAAAGTCCTTTAACTAGATTACTAATTGAATAACCTGCTTTTAATCCTCTTTGGTGTGTTGATTTTTGGCCTCTGCCTGAATCAGGTTGAATTGGTTGTTCTAGTTGAGCTAATTGCTCTAACCCTTTTGTTGCCCTGGAGGTTTTATCTAATCCTTTAAATCTTCTTACATATTTTGAAGCTATATTATAAGCTTTATCTAAAGCTTCTTCTTCAGAATCTAAAATTCCAACTAAAAATGTAGAATAGCCTGACGAGGGCATATAAGAAATTTCATTAATTATATAATGGTTATA
>JBBSXH010000099.1:0-31521 GCA_038045865.1 Nanobdellota archaeon | reverse complement strand
ATGAAACTGATAAAAAGAAAACTGAAAATTATCTTGTTTCAATTGTTGATTCAAGAGAAATTGTTCAAGCTTTTGAAATGAACAATAAAGAATGCCCTGCAATGCATTCTTTGATTGAAAATATTGAGGGAGATACTTTGTGTTTAGATGCAGGTTTTGTCGATAGAGAATTGACAAAAAAGATTTTTGAATTGGGAATAAAGCCCTTAATTTTTCCAAAGAAAAATCTAAACTTAAATGGAAGTATTTATTGGAAGAAAATGTTTCTTGAGCTATTTTATGATACACAAAATTGGCTTAAAATTTATCATGAAAGAAGCCATACAGAAAGTTTTCATTCTTCTTTTAAAAGAAAAAATAAACCACTAATGAAATTCAATTCATTTTCTAAGCTCGTGCAGTTAACTGCAAGAATAATAATTCATAATCTAAGAAAACAGAATTATTATTCTATGTTAGAGAATTGACTTTTGACGCAAAGCCAAATGAACCAAAAGATTTATAAAGAATAGATTATAGTTACACTTGAAACCATAACTTAGTTTCAAATGAAATGAACAAAGAAAGCCATTTAAGAAATTTGAAAGAGAGTTTAACTTTAATAGAAGAAAGTATTGAAAAAGGATTGTTAGAAAGACAAAGAACAATTGGATTTAATACTTCTGCTGCTTGTGCAGATATGCTTGAAATTTTTCTTCATAAAAAAGATTTAATTGATTCTGGATTTATAATTAAGTATGACTGGCTAAAGTCCACAAATAAAATAAAAGAGAAATTCCCATTTGATTTTTCTAATAAGAAACAGATTATGGAATTAATTCTTAAAATTGAAGAAAAAAGAAATTTGCTTTGTTATAGCAAACCACAGAAAATAGAGATTATTCAGGAAGTTTTAAATAATTTTAATCAGCTAAAAGAAATTTTTAAACAGGAGGGAATAGATGAAATCTGATTTAATCGCTTATACAATTGATTTTGTTTCTTTTTTGATGCAAAAAGTAAAACAAAAAGAGAACATTAAACATATAATCTTATTTGGGAGTGTTGCAAGAGAGGAAGCAGATAAATCAAGTGATATTGATATTTTTATTGATGTAATAAACGAAAAATATGCTGAAAAAGAGCTTAATGAAATTCTTGATGATTTTTTAAGTTCTACTAAATATAAAAATTATTGGAAACCTCTTGGAATTGAAAATTCTATTAATTTAACTATTGGGGAGTTAAATAAATGGAAGGACTTAAAACCCAATATTATTGCAAATGGTATTTCTTTATATGGAAAATTTAAATCAGATATTAAAGGAGAGCATAAAACTTTCTTTATATGGGAAAATATAAAACCAAACTCAAAAAGAGTCTTATTTAATAAACAATTATTAGGATATAAGCAAAATAATAAATTTTATAAGGGATTAATCCAGAAATATAATGGGGAACGACTTGGGAAAGGATGCATAGTTGTTCCATTAGAGCATTCAAACCTTTTTCATAAATTTTTTAGAGGATATAAAATATCTGTAAGAATTAAAAAAGTTGTAGAGTATTAAATTAGGTAGATTAGTTTATTTTAGAGAGTTACAAGCTCTTATTATTAGAAGTATAATTTGGTATTCTTTGATACACCAAATAGTTAATTTAGTTATGTTGTAACTATATAGTGGTGCATAATAGAAAAGTTTATAAACTAGTCTTTTATAGGTATCCCATGGAAATTAAAGATATTTCGCTTGATGGAAAACCCTGGAATACCTCTGAAATAGTTGGAAAAGGTAATACTGATTCAATGAAAGAGGCAGTCAGAGAATTAAATCAATTGATAAAAGAAAGAGAAAGTTTGAGTAATGATTTTTCTTTAGATGCTGAAAAGATTAAAAGTGAGATAAGTAATTTTATTGCAGAAATAAAAACTTCTAATCCTGAAGTTATAAAAGAAAAAGTTACTTTAAAACAAAAACAAATAGAGATTTCTGAATTACAATTAAAAGAAAAAGTTAATTGCTGGCAAGATATTGCTAAATTAAAACAAGAATTAAGAGAAAGAGAATTAGGATTAAATGAAAAACAAGGTAGAATGGATGTTTTAGATAGGATACTGGAGGAATAAAATGAAACTACAAATATTATTAAGTAAAGTAAATGGAAAATGGGGAAATCTAGAGAAGTATAAAGTAGATTCTTGTGCTTATATGGCTCTTGATAAAGATTTTTTACCTTTGCCTAAAGATTATCAAAAAATACATGGTATTATACCTCAAGATTATAATCTTCATTCATTTAGTTATTTTACAAATTCTCAAAATTTAAATGATGCTAAACCTAAAAAAGATGAGAAAGGAAAACATCTTTATTTTGAAGTTTCTGGTCCAACTTTTAGAGATATAAACAAATTTTATCAAGAATTATTTTCAATGAAAGAATTAGGATTAGAATTGTGCATTAAAGATTCTAAATTAAGTGAAGTAAGTTATGATTATAAAAAATGGTTAAATGAATGTGTTAAGGGCATTGGTTTATATGAACCAAGAAATTTTTCTGAATTTGAAAAGGGTATATCTCTAATTTCAAATAATAGAGGAATTTTGGAGGAATAAAATGGAAGAACAAAATTATCCTGATAGAATTAAGTATCTTGGCTTATTAGAAAGAGATTTTGCAGAAGGAAAAAAATATATGGAAGATGTTTATTCTTTCCTAACTAATGATATTAGTTTTTTTAAATTAAGAGATTTAATTGATAATTTAGATGAAATAAACGATATTTCAAAAAATACAACTTTAAATTATATTGAATTTACTAAATTAAGCAAAGGTAAATATGAACCATTTACTAATGTTCTTGGTTTATTTAATTTAATTGAAAATTGTGGGGATGTTCTTGTAAAAGAACTTTTATTAAGAGGAGAAATGGGTGCAAGTTGGGATGGAAAATGCTATAAACCTAATCCTAAACTAGATGAAATAATAACTCAAATTAATCAGACAAATGAAAAACTTTTTAATATGAAAAAATCAACAATAAAAAATGATTTAAGAGAATGTAGATTAGAAGTTTTAGGAGAACAAATAAAGTTCTTAGTAGATTATGATAAAAAACTAAAAAGTTTAGTTGCTGATTATCTTTTAATACCTGGAAATTCTGGAATTCCTACTATTTATGATGAGGCAAGAGCTTATGGAAAAGAAGCATTAGATAAAATAAAACAAGGAATTAATGAAAATCGTCATTTAGGGGAAGGACTTTAAAATGAAACTAAAAACATTACAAGCAATTATGGAGAAAATTTGTGGAGACAAAAACTTACAGGTTGGAAGAGATGCGGTTTTAATTAAAAATCCTGCAAGAGTATGTTTTGCTTTTAATGAAGAAGAATGTTTTTTAATTAATTCTCAATATATGAGTGTTGAAGAAGTTTCTAAACTTGCAAAAGATTATGGATTACAAAGAGATAAATCTGAACCCAAAACTTTTCAGGATTATTCTGTTGGATATCGTTTTAAATTAAATAAGGAATATAAAAAATAAAATGGAAAACCAAGAAGCAATGATTATAGTTCATCCAAATGAAGAATATACAGATTCAATAGAGCTTGGAAATTGTAAAGCTACAAAGCAAAATAAACATTTATTTGATAGAATAACTGATGAAATGAAAAGATACATTATTAATGGAGATAAATTTTATTTTTTGCCATCTTCTCTTCCTTATTCTCCAATGATAGATATTATGCATGAAGGAGTAGTTATACCTAGTTTTGACGGAGAGTGTTTCAATGAGCAATTTATTAGGACTAAAAAAAAATTACAAAGAGATAATGTTAAAAATGTATCTATTGTAGGAGTTCAATATATGTCTTGTGTTTTTTCTTTGTTTAATCTTTTATCTGGCTCTGGAATTGAGTGGGATATCCCTTTGAATGGAAGTTTACCTTCTTATGAACCGAAAAATATGAAATTGAGAGAATATAAAAAATTATGCAATGAGAAAATGAATGTTAGAATAAGAGAAGAGCTTACAGATAAATTACATGATTATGAATTAAGATAAAATGGAAACTTTAAAAAAATTACCTCTGGATGCAAAAACTATATACTTAAATGGAAATTTAATGGCAAAAGAATGTAAAACTATTTATGACTTTTATGCTTTTGAAAGAGTTCTTAGAGATTATGTTGAAGATGCTCCTTGGCTTGCTGGAAATAAATCTTTTGCAATTAATCAAGCCAGAAGAAATGTAGTTAATAATTTATTTAAAGAAAATAAAAAACTTAGAGCATATTATAAAACTGCATTACTAGAACTTAAAGCTATTGATAAGGAATTTGAGGATAGTGATGATAATTTTTGGATTTCTGATGAGGAATGTGCGAAAAATCATGATATTGATAGAGGTGCGATTAAAACACAACTTCATCGTTGTAGATGGTGGTTTAAGTTTAATTGCGAGCATATTTCGAGTATGTTAGGAGATTCTTTTGAAAATCTTTCTAAAAATAAATATAAGGCTATATCTAACACTTGTAATAATTTCATTAGATATTAGGATTGAATAATATAAAACAAAACAAAAAATAAAATGTCACAAACTTACAAATTAACAATTGAAGAAATATGCAATAAACTTAAACCTGTTTTTGGAGACAAGATTGACAAGGTTTATCTTAAATATGCGATGGCTGAAAACAGAGAAGAAAGAGAAGAGATTGAACATATTTTAAGAGCACTTTATCACAAACATCTTACTCAATTACTTGACAAAGCTGTTTTGCTTGAGCCCCCTGCACAAAAAGATGTTGAAGGAGATTATCCTCTTGGAATTGTTAGTTATGCAAATAAGCAATTAGGCACATTTGCTTTGAGAGAACAGGACTGGCCAAGACATGTTTGCATTTCTGGAATGAGTGGAAGTGGTAAAACAACTTTAGGATTTCATGTTATTAATAATTTTATCAAGCAAAATAAACCTTTTTTAATTTTTGACTGGAAAAAATCATTTCGTCCTTTAATATTAGCAGACCCAAAATTAATGATTTTTACTATTGGAGAAGATGTTTCTAATTTATTTAAAATAAATATAAATGTTCCTCCAAAAGGAGTTGCTCCAAAAGAATGGATTAATGTTCTTGCAGATTTATTAACAGAAAGTTTTTCAGTTTCATTTGGAGTTCATAAAGTTGTTCTAGAAACTTTAGATGAAGCATTTAAAGAATGGGGGATTTATAATGGAAGCCAGAATTATCCTACTTGGAATCATATTAAATGGAGATTAGAGGAAAAAGCAAAACTTTCAAGAGGCAGAGAATCAACATGGTTTGAATCAGCATTAAGAATAGCAACTGTTCTTAGTTTTGGAAATTTTGGAAATATTGTTAATTATAAAGGTGAGGAAAGCATGAAAGTTGAAGAATTATTAGACAAACAAGTTGTTTTTGAATTAAATTCTTTAGGTAATATTGAAAAAAAATTCTTTTGCGAGTTTATCTTGACTTATATCTATAAGTTTAAGAAAGCAAATCAAATGAACAGCAACAGCAAGTTTGAACATGCTATTTTAGTTGATGAAGCACATAATATATTTCTTAAAAACAAGACTAATTTTGTTCAGGAATCTGTTACAGACATGATTTACAGAGAAATGAGAGAGTATGGAATTGCTTTAATTTGTTTAGACCAGCATATTTCTAAATTATCAGATACTGTTAAAGGAAATTCTGCTTGCCATATTGCTTTTCAACAGCAATTACCTGAAGACATAAAAGATATTAGCAGCATGATGCAATTATGGGACAGACAAGATTATTTTTCAAGATTAAGTGTAGGAAGTGCTATTGTAAAACTTTCTGAAAGATATCCAAGCCCATTTTTAATTCAAATTCCAGATGTTGAATTAAGAAAAAAAGAAGTTAGCAATGCTGAAGTTAAAAGTAGAATGATTAGTCTAATGCAATTAAAAGAAGTTGAAGAAGGAAAAGATGAAGAGTTTAGAAAACAATTGATTGAAGAAAAATCAAGTTCAATTAATCACTTAATTGAGGAGAAAACAAGTTCAATTAATGATTTAATTGAGGAGAAAACAAGTTCAATTAATGATTTAATTGAGGACCCAAAAATTAAAGCAAAATTAGAAGTCAAGCAAGAAATTAGAACTCCAAAACATGCTCTTTATAATGGAGAATTTAAAAAAATTGAAAAAATGAGATGGGATGAAAGTATTTATGAAAATGAGCTTAAAAAAAGAATTGAAGAAGCTAAGATGGTTGAAAATAATCTAGTAATTAAATATACTGAAAAACCTGTTGATATTATAAAAGAAAAAGCAATTAATAGTAAGATAATTGAGCCAGAGATTAATGAAATTAAAATAGATATTGAATTTAATAGACAATTAAATCCAAAACAAGCAGTTTTATATGAATATGTTGAAAGAAAATTAGAGCAAGCAGTTGGTTTAATTGAAATTAAAAGGATTTTAGAGAATAATCTCTGGAGAGGGTTGTATTTTATTGAAGATATTGATTTTGTTTTAGATTATACTATTGATAAAGGATTAAGAAATGTTAGAAGTATACTAAAGAATACAGGGGAAAATAAATCTGAGAATAGCAATATTAATAATCTTGTCACTACCCCTAAAGCATTACACAATCAAAAGGTTTATAAACAAGAAGAGAGTATTTTGAATACTCAAAACAGCAATGGATTAAGCAATGAACAAAAAAGTTTTATTACTTTTTTGCAAGCAAATCCTAATCATAATTTAGGCACAACTGATGTATACAAACAGCTTGGATTATCTAATAGAAAAGGGAATAAGATTAAGGATGAATTAATAAGTTCAAGATTAATAAAAATTCAAGAAATCAGATATGATAAGGGCTGGAAGAAGATAATTAGATTATGCTGAAGAAAACAATAATAAATAAATACTAAAAAAACTAATCAATAATAAATAAAATCTAAAACTCTTGAGCTAATAAAATTAAGCTTGAAAAAATAGCAAAGCTTGATGAATATAAGCCAAAATAGTTTGAGGGTTATAAATTATTAAAAGTTAGTAGTAAGCAAGAACAAAAATCATACTCAATAAATAAATCACACAAACAACACAACAAATAACTACAACACACAAACAACTTACAGCAATTACACAACACAAACCAGACACAACTAATAACATATCAACAAACAATAATCAAACAAAAAATTTGATTACATAAAACTGATTTTGATATAAGTAACACACCAGAAACATGTAGTTAATAGTGAAATACCTCAAATAGGAAATATTTGAAGGAGAAAATGTTTCACAAATAAGGAAATTATTCTAAATGCAACTATGCTAATTTTCAAGATGGCTTGAAATTCAGAGTGAAATACCTTGTGTTAAGGTATTCCATATGGAATCAATGAGAAAATTAATGATTGAAAGGATGATGTTATGAGTACATTAGAAGAATTGAGATTAATGGCCAACCATCTAAGTGTAAATGATTTACGAAAACTTGTAGGTAATCTTAAAGCATTACCCAAATCAGAAGACCATCGTTTAAGCGTGGTCGAAAAGGAAGAGTTTATCTCTTATTGTAAAGAGCGTGCAGATTTTACTGAGCAAAAAATAGAATCTTTTGGTTATAAGATTTCTAAAATGCTAAGTAGAAGATAATCAAAAATGACATTCTTCAAAGATAAATTTAATATGGTTTGTGTTTGAAACTAAACTAAAATATTATTTTTTAAGAAAGTGATGTGAAACATGGAAATTTTAAAAAAGGTTTGTTGGTTATTTGTTGGTGTTATGTCCTTGGTAGGATTAAGTGTGTCTATTGTTCTTATAGGTTTATTAGAGAATAATAGTTTACACCAATTTTATAGTGGTTTTTTGTTTGTGTTTTGTTTTCTACTGGCAACAGTTTCTTTTACAATGGTTATTGATGATGGTATGCCGGGAGGGATATTTTAAAAAATAAAGAAAAATTTCATTTAAGGAGCTACAAATGTCAAGGAAAAGATTACAGAAGTATATAAAGACATTAAGAACAAAGTCAGGTGTTGGAAAGTATCATTCTGAAAAACATTGTCATGTTGGTACTTTAGAAAAGAAACAGAAATATGCTGGACGAATAATTCCTTGTGATGTTGTTAATGGACTTGTTCAGATTAGTTCAACTGGAGAGTGTTTGCGGGTTGATTGTGCTCATGCTCAATGAGATTCAGTCGTATTTGGAAGTAGGAGAGTGTGATGAAAAGAAAATCGTTAGTGTAAAATAAAAAAGAAAAAAAAATTAATTTATTTTCTGCCTTGTGCAGAAGAAAGTTTGAGGTATTAAAATGAAAAATGCAACAATAGAAGATATTGCTTTTTTACTTTTGACAGGAGTTCTTATTGGAATGGGTGTTGTTGTTGATAAATTTAAAAATATTCCTGATTGGGTGTGTGTTCTGTTAAGCATATTGGTCCTCATTTTGTTTGCAGCATGGATGACTATTCTATGCGAGCCAGATGATGAACCAGATGAACCAGAAAAAGGTGAAACAAAAATCAAAATTTAATTTCTGCAAGATGCAGAAGAAACGGAGATTTAAAATGAAAAGTTTAATTACAATTTGTTTGTTAGTATTGCTTGCTTTGGTTTGTTTTGGAGTCTTGGGTTGTGGTGAGAAAAAAGAAGGTAAATGGTTTAATATTAAAAATGTTAAGATTACGATGAGGTATCCGCCTTATGATTCTAACGAGAATACTTTAAATGTTGTTAAAACTCCTTCTGATGAAAAAATCTCTGCAAAAATAATTCTACTGGCGAGACAGAGTTGTTGGATAAATATGTTAGTTATTCATCTAAAAAAATTATCGGCAAGATAAAAAGGATTTCTGCTGACAAAGATGGACAAACTATATTTCTAATTGTTTCAGATGATGGCCAGTTTTATGAATATTATGCTATAGATTGCAAACTTATTCAATAAGTTTTAATGTTTTTTGTAGATAGAACTTATTGATGTATTGTATTAACAAAAAAGTTAAAAATATTTTATTTTCTGCTTATTTAAACAGAAGAAAGTCGAGGTGTATCTTAAAATAGTTTAATGAAATGAGAATTTTATTTTGATTTTTGATTAAAAGTTTATTTTGTTTGTCAGTGTAAGTTTATTTTCCAAACAATTAACTTGATATTAATCGCCAGTCAAAGGAGGTGATTTTTTATGAAAGTGCGAAAACCCACAAAATTTTCTATTAGTAATTAACAATCCGGCGGTGCCAGTCTTTGTTTTTTTGTATTTGTTAAACAAAGACTAACATGTCAAGTTTGTTTGTAAATTTAAATTTGTTTAGCAGGAGTTCTGGCTTGTCCACAGAGCACATTTTCTTCCTCCTCTCATCACCAAAAGCTCTTATAAGTTCAGGCTCCTGCTTTTTATTATTATCATTATAAAATTCAGGGGAAAAAAGAGCGAGAGCATTTAGGGAAAATATTTCATAAAATCATCTATCTCTAAATGCTCTTTTTGGAATTATTTATTTTATAAATGTAAAAAGTTAAAAATAAAAAAAGTAATTAAATTATAATTAAATTTAAAGAGCCGGGTTTGTTTTTGTTGTTTGTGTTAGAGCTTTCTTTTCCTTCCAACACTTACAGCTGTTTTTATTTTCCCGGCTCTTTTTGGAATTATAATTATTATTGATTGTTTTGTTTGTTGATATTGCATAATAATCACTATTTACTATGTTAATCATCTGCAAATTTTAAATGATGAAATTCAAAGCTAGTATAATTTATAAAATATTAAAAGAATTGGTATTTAGATTAATGAAGTTCTTGAATTAAATTTTATGTGTGGATAGTTTATTTTTGGAGTCACAAATGTATGCGAGCCATATAAATTATTTGCAGATTTAGTTGAGCCAGACATACACCTCTTTGCAACACATTCTTGAGTTCCCTAAACTCCTTATAATTGTTGCTTAAAAAATGTCTGGTTCAGCTTTTTTGTTTTGTTAGTTGTTAAAAAATAAAATCTTTTGTTAGAGATTAGATATAAATTAGTTATTTGTTGAAATGAGAAAATAGAAAAGTTAAAGTAAAATGAAAGTTAAATTATTAAAAATTTTGAAAGGATATTTTTATGAAAAATAAAAGTATACTTTGTTCGATTGTTTTTTGTTGTTGTTTGATTTTTGCAGTCGGATGCAAGAAACAAAACCCGCTTAAAGAATTTAAAGACAAGGAAGTTTCAGATTTTAATTTTCAAGTAGCTAGTTGGGAACAAAAGAAACAACAGGTATTTGATGCAATAGGATTAAGTTTTGATGAGCTCTTTTCATGGACAAAACAAAAATGGCTTATTGAAACCAGTCCTATTTATATAATTGATAAAAGCGGGTTTAGATATCCTATGGATTTGGAAAGAGGAATTTTTCCTTATCAACCAGTAAATAGTAGACACTTAGATTTTTGTGATCCTGCTATGCAGTATTCATGGATAGTTTTTTTACCTGTTGATGTTGATATGCCTGACAAATTACTTGATTTACAGAAAAAACTTTTTGAGTGGTATTTTGGAACTGGTGTTGATAAAGAACCTATACTTTCTGAAAAAAGGAATTTGAAAAATTTATTTTCTTTTACAGAAAATTTTATTCCTTTGAGTGTATGGGAAAAAGGAAAAAATTCAATCAAAGTAAAAGTTGTTTTTCCAGGATATCTTTCAAAAGATTTAGCAGGATGGAAAATGATAGATTATCAGATGTCAGATATTTTTGTTACAAATCTATCCAAGAATGGAAGGATTGTTGAATTTTCAGCAAGACCTTGTTTGATTAGTTACCCTTTTTTGGAAAAAATTGAAAATAAATATAGATTAAGTGAAGGCAGATGTGTTTTGTATATTAAGGAAAATTAAAAAGTTAAAATAAAATTTTATGAAAGGTGATTTAAATGAGAAAGATTTTTGATACAATTTGTTTGATAATGCTTCTTGCAACTTGTTTAATATTGCAAGGATGCAGAGATGATAGTCCTCCTGAACCACCGACAGCAATAATTGGACAAGGCGGAGTAATTAGTTGTTATACTTCAACTGTTGTTGTAGAAACTTCGATTGGAGATTTCCATACTCTTCCTCCAAATTTTTGTGATTATATTCGCATTTCTGGTGGAGATAATTACTGGTATATTATCTCTGTTTATGAGGGATTTATTCTTGTTGATAAATTTGGAAGGCCAATTAGGCAGGCAGGAATACCAGGAGGAATTAATGTTATTTCAAGTGATGATAAAGTCCAATATCCTGGATTAAATGGTTCAGGAAGAAATCTCTGGAATAAAAAAGTTCCTGATACTGATTTTTTTTGGGGAGATATATTTCTTTATGAGGGTGAATTTGTATCAAAAAGCACAGATGAATATAATCTCGTGTCTATTAATGGATTAAGCAGTCGCGATGGACAGCTTTGGTTTAATTCATTTATTGGAGATTCTAATGCAACCGAAGATAATTTAAGTTATACTCCAAATCCTGCTTATCTTTTGCCTGGAATAGATTGGAAAAAACAACAACTATCTAATTGGATTGCAAGCAGAGTTTTGAGAAACTTTTATTTTTCTTCTTTGCCTGGTGGTGGTGAAGCAGGAGCACTTACTTATCTTTATTTTCAGAAGCTATCTGGACAAAGAGATAAACGGATAACTAATTCTACATATCCTGCTGGTTACACAACTACTTATGCAACATCTGCTACAACTGCTTCTGCAAGCACTTCTTTTGCAAATATTAATCTTGCAAGGGTTGCTGATATTAATAATTTCTTTGTTAGTTCTTCTGTACTTGGTTCTGATAAGGGAATTAAAAACAGACAAAAATATGAGAAGCGTGCTAGCAGTAAATCTTACAATATATCAGGAGATGAAAAATCTTTAGTCCAAAAATTTAATACTCTTGATTCTAATTCTGGATTTAGTATCTTGGATAGATTTATTCTTACTCTTGATTATGTTGAAGATTCATGCAATCCTGGAAATTTAATTCTTGCATGGGTGCCTGTTGCTGATGATGAAGGACTCAATGTAATTAGTGGAAAGAAAAAAGATCTTGCAACTACTCTTGGAAATAGTTACCCTTATGCTTTTGCACTTGAAATTCAGAGTGTTATTCCATTACATTTAGGACTTAAAGCAACTATGGAGCTTCAGATATTTGACTCCAACAACAAGATTGTTAATATTATGCCTATTGATTTAGAGCTTGTTCAACTTACAAGTCCAACAACAGGAATTGCTTTAAGCAAGTATTGGTCTGCTTGTTATGATCCTAATTTGCAATGTAAGAAAACTGATTCTCTTGGAGATGAATGGACTTTGATTTATATGACAGAAGAAAATCACATAAGATTATCATGGCAATATCCTTTTGGAGATTTTAACCACGACAAGAGGATAAATCTTTTTGATTTTTTTGCATTTAGTGATGCTTGGCTTCAGGACCCATGTAACATTGGATTAGAATTTATTGATTGGTCAAAGGAAAATGTTTTAGTTGACTTTGGAGAATGGGCGCTCTTTGCTAATGACTGGAGATTTGAAGATCCAAACTTGAGTAGGGTGAATCCTTATACAGGAGATTTAAACAATGACGGATATTGGGATTCAAATGATTTGCTGATTTTTGGAAGCGAGTGGTTGCAAGGTCCTAATCTTCCTTGGGCGCATATAGACACAACTCATGATAATAATCTTTTGGTAAATCAGCATGAGTTTTCTATAATTGCTAATAAATGGTTGTGTGGTGATTCAAATAACTAATGTTCAGATTGTTTTCAGTTTTTGTTGTTTTCTTTGGCACAAGGCAGAGTCTAAACTTTACTTGTTGTAAGTGCGAGGGCTCTGCCTGTTTTTTGATGGATTAATAAAGTCTTCTTCCTCCTCCTGCTAAAGGGCAGAGCTCTTTTACATAGACTGCAACCTGATGGGTTCTACCCTTTGGTTTTTTGATGGAAGTGAAATTTAAAAAATAAAATCGTGTATGAAAATTAAAAAGTTAAAGTTAAATTTTATGAAAGGGATTTAAAATGAAAAAATGTATTAAACATAACTGGAAAATAAAAATAAATTCAGAGTATGGATATCTTAGAAATTTCTATGCTGAATGCACTAAATGTGGAAAGACACGTGGACTTACAAAAAAAGAAGAAAGACAAGCCATGAAGAAGTTGAAAAGTTATTGATTTAAAATATTAATTCGAAACTTTTTTGAAAGGCGGTGAGGTATGAAAAAAATAAGAGCACCCTAATGAGTATGTGAAAGAATGTATTTTTTATTTTAAGAAAAATTTTAATGTTCACAAAGGATTGAAGTAAAGGAATACAAACATGAATAAGCTGAGTACAATTATTGAAGTGCCTGTTGAAAGTAAAAAGGGCATTAAAAGAGGTAGCAGGTTTCAAAGATTTGGAAGGGTTGATGAACCAAAACCTATATTTGAAGATGTAGGAAATGAACCAATTTCTTTAAAATCTGGAAGGATTATTACTGCTGATCAAGTAGAACCTGAGTTTTTGAATGATGATTCTGAGCCTGCAGATCCTATCAGAGAATTGGTATCTAGTTCGTATGAACAAGATGATGAAGATAGAGGTTTTACCTCCTTACAAGGACTCAGTTAATGCTGGGCTCGCTGCACTCGAGGCAATCAGAGCAGAATATGATTAGTTAATCTAATCTGGGCATGATACTCAATAAAGAGTTAAGAAATTATTTTTATTCTAATTTAGTTTAGTTATGATTATAATTTCTAATGTTGTTGGTTGAAATCCAACCATGCTTTTTGTGATGTGAAATAACAAATGGGAATTGAAGATAATAAATACAATTTTTTTGAAAGGAGTAGTCATGAAAAACAAAAAAGAACAAACAAGAAAAGAAATTAAAATCAATAGGATGATGATAAAAAGCTCTCAATGTTCAAGTGAGATAACAGGAGAAGAAGCAAAGAAGATGCTTGATGAAATTTCACAGCTTCTTGGAGATGCAGGAATTAAGAGTGATGTTGTTATGGATATTGCATCTTGTGATATTGTTGCAAGAGTAAAGTATTTGCTTTTGGACTGGGAAGCATTAGGGCGAGAAAATTTATCTCTCGGGGAAATACTTGAAAATATTGACTCTTGATAGTGTTCCTTTTAATGTTGTATGAGAGTTTTTGATTATTTGAATTGCTTAACTGAAAAGGTTTTGAATTGTATTAAACTAAAATTAATTTTGTTATTAATGTAAAAAGTTTAAAATGAAAATTTGAAAAATAAAAATATTTGAAAGGGAAAATTATGAGTAGCGAATTAGAAGAATTGAAGAAGATGGCTAATCAGTTGAATGTGGAGGGTTTACAAACTCTTGCAAATCGTCTTGAAAGAATGTCGTCTTCAGAACATCCTCGTTTTAGTATCTCAGAAAAAGAAGAGTTGATAAACTATTGTAGAGAAAAAGCAGATTTTCTTGAGAAAAAAATAGACAACTTTGGTGCTTTGCTTTTAGATACGATGAAGAAAAAAGGTATAAAAAAGACAGCGGAGTTAGTATTTGGATAAATTAAAAAATATAATTTTTGTGAAAGGTAGTTTTATGAAAAATAATCTTATTCTTTTTATTGTTGGAGCAATTCTCTCTTGTGCTTTGGGAATTTTACTGATAACAAATTATCCAAGCAAAGAGTTAATTAATTATTCTATGTTAGCAGGTATTCTCATAGAATATCTTTTTATTAGTCTAGCAGTTATTTTCTTTATCTCCTCCTTTTTTACTAAAGAATTGGTTAAAGGAGCAATTAAAGGATTAACTATTGGAGTTTTCTTTTGGATTTTTGGAATGTTATTTCTTATCATCATGAATGCACCTTGGTTTTTTCCTCTTTTTATCATGATGTTGTTTTGTTTAATTCTTGGTGTAATGGTTGGAGTTGTGATTTTATAAAGCAAACAAAAAACTTTTTTAGAAAGGTGATGAGGTATGAAAATTATTAGATATCTTTGAAAAGTAAATGTGTAAGAATACATCATTGTTTTAAAATCAAAGTTAAAGTTTTGGAACTACGGAGTTTTTGAATGGAATGTCCTTACAAGCGTTGGAGTCTCTACATTGTTATTGTTGTGTTTGAGATTATTACGTATTTTTCTTTAAACTAAAATTATTTTTGAAAGAAAGGGATTTTAAATGAAATTGAAAAAAGGAGTTTACAGAAAAATTAAGAGGAATTTGTGGAAGATAGTTGTAACATCTGTGATTTCAGTGTTGGTTGTTGTGTACCTCATTGTTTTAGTGTTGGTTTATAATTATCCTCCATAGTTTAATTTTTAGTTTAGATATGGAAGGAGGCAAAATGCCTGAACAAATAATTTATGGGTTGATAACAAAAGAAAATCCAATAATTTTAGTTATTGGAACAAATGAAAGTGAGGTAATGAAAAGAGTTGATGAAAGTGCTGGAGCATTATTTAAATGCAACTTTGATTTTGACTTTGATTGTTGTGCTGTGACATTTACTGGTTTGCAACTTGATTTTGAACCAAGCAAAGAACATTATGAGCAGGTGAAAAATTATGTTTTGCTGATGATGAAAATTGGAAACCTGCCTGTTTGTGAAATGAATTTAGGATGTGCAAGAATTGTTTGTTGAACTAAACTTTTATTATTTTTAAAAAAGGAGTATTAGTATGGCAAGGAAAATTGATTTTAGAAAACAGTGTCCAAAGCCAGGGTGTGGTTTGATGACAAAAGAAAACCTGAAAAAATGTATTTGTTGCGGAACTACTTTGAAACCAATAAAAAGAAAGGTAAACCAAAAGAAAAATGGGTTTATGTCACCAATGATAGTAAAAAAGTAGTGCTCGCAGCAGAGAAGAAGATTTGTATTAATTAAATTTTAATTGTGTTTACAAAAGATATTAAAAGGATTTTGTTAGAGAAAGGGATTTGTTATGTCAAAGAAAACCAAAAAAGATGTTGAAATTTTGTTGAATGGAGAAAAAGTTACTCTGCCTTCTGAAGAAGAAATGAATAAGTTTAGAGGGCAAGAAGGATTTCCACCAATAGAAGAAAGTTTACACATTGGCTTGCTTCAAATGGAAGAAAAGGATGATTAACATTTTTACGGAGAAACCAGTATGAAAAAAGAAAGAGCACCACCAAAACTGAAAAGTATTGGAAAAAGTAAAAATTAAAGAGTACCATAGATGTTAATTTTACATTGTTGTTACAATCTTGGAGATTGTATTATGATTTTCAATGTTTGTTTAAAAGAAAATTTTATGAAAGGAATCTGTTATGAATAAAAAAATAATATGTTTAGATTGTGGTGGAGAGTTTGTTCAAACAATAATCACAATTAAAAAAGAAAAAATCAATTGCACGCATAGATGCCCTGGTTGTATTAGAAAAAGTTATGGAAACAATCACGGCAAGATAACTAATTCTTGTTGCACTGCTAGATTAGTCAATTCTAAACCAATATCTTATGTGTGATTTGAGAGTGGTTTAGAAAGGATGATGAAAAGTATAAAGTTTGTAAAAGATTTTTAAAAAATGGATTTAATAATGAAAGGATTGAAAAATGAAAAAAATACAGAAAATCATGTTTGAGATTTCAAGGGAAGTTATAATTGTTAATTTTGGAAAAAGTAAAAAATTCAAAATAACAAGAAAGGATATTAACAATATCTTGCCAAAAGATGTTTACAATAGATTAGAAGGAGATATGTATCGTGTAACTGATTTCTTTGAAATGGTCATCTCTGATGAAACTAAAGCCTTCTTATTTCTTTCTAAGCATTTTTATTGCAATGGTAAGTGTATCAAAGAAACAGTCAAGGATATAAAAAAGAAATTGCAAGAGACTTTTCACCTTATAGAAAGTGCAAAAAAGTAACAACCATGGTTGTAAAAATTAAAAAGTGTGTAGTTTAAATTTGAAATTAATCTAAACGGAGGTAGTTTAAGAAAAAGGAGTGTATATATGTTAGTATTAAGCAGACAAAAAAATGAGAGCATCATAATTGGTGATAATATTGAAATCATCATTGTTGATGTTCGCGGCGGCAAAGTTAAGTTGGGAATTACTGCACCAAAAAATATTTCTGTTCATCGCAAAGAAGTTTATGAAGCGATACAGCTAGAGAAAAAATCACAAAAACTTGCTGAAGAAGATTTGAATGACGAACCTGATGAGGTGGATGAAGGGTTAAGTCATAAAAAGAAGGAGTTTACTGATTTAGAAGATGGAGATGAACAGGATGAACAACCGCAGAGTAATGAGCAGGGAATTTGATTTTGAAAGGATTTAAGATAAACAACAAGGACAAAAGAAACTTTTTGATTAATGACAACAATGATTTGATGAGCAACATAGAATTCTTAACAGCAAGAGAAATAGTAAAAATAAAAATGTGAATTAAAATTAATGAATTAACAATTTTTTAAGGAGTTTTTAAATGGAAAAAATAATAACTGGATTTGTGATTGGATTTTTTGTAATGTCAATACCCTTCTTGGGTTTTTTTCCTGCGATTGTCAATGATATTAAATCATTTGAAATTGAAGGAGTATCAGGAATAAGACTCTACAAAAAAGGTACTGATACAATTTGGATTGAGCAACCAGAGAAAAAAGCATACATTTGTTTTGAGATATATCTTGGCAACTTGGAAAAACAGCAAGGAAAGGCAACAGCAGAATTAATGAAAGTTAAGATTAGAACTGTTGCTGGATGGTATGACAAATGAATTTTTGAAAGTGAGTAATGTTGTAAAAAATTGTTTGATGGTGAGAAGAGAAGAATGAAAAAAATGTTTCTGCAATTATTTACAATTATTGTGGAACATAAACAGCTTCTTCTCTTCCTCCTGCTGAAGGGCGGAGCTCTTTTAACTCTTTTAATGGATTGCAACCTGATGGGCTCTTGCCCTTTGGTTTTTTGATGATGGAAATATTAAGGAAGTGTGATTTAAAAGATGTTTAATGTAGTTAATTGTAAAATAAACTAAAAGAAAAAATAAATTTTGAGAATAAATTTTTTTAAGGAGTATTATTGTGGAAAAGTTAGTAAAAGCAAAAGAGTTATGTAATGAAGCAGTTGGAAAGTATTCGCTGGCTGGACTTTTTATTGGAAGTGTTGTTGCTGGTTTTTTGTTTTTTTGGTTAGGAATAGCAGTTGGTAGTGAAGGCAACAATCACCTTACTTCGGTTATTGGTGCAGGAATTTTTCTGGGTGTTTTTACCAGTGCTTGTTATGGGGGTGTCATGGGTCATGAACAAAAGATTATTTATGGTGTTTTTGCATTTGTCAGTAGCTGTATTGGAGTGTGTATTGCTTCAGGTTTTGGAGTAGTAGTACTCGGCAAGAACGAAATAAGTATCTTAACAGGTGTTCTTACAAGTGTAGGCACAGGTGTTGGTTTGATTATTCTTGCAGTCATTGGTATTGGAATAGTTAAGAGTATTCAATGGTGTTTGAATAAACTTCATCTTGATTCTCTTTTGAATAAATGAATTGGAATTTATGTTAATTGTGAAACAAAAAGAAAGTTAAAATTTTTTAAGGAGAAAATATGTTAGCATTAAGTAGTACATCTTGGATACTTATCGTAATGGGTGCTGTAATCCTTCTTGTTGTTTTCATTTTTAGGTTATCTAAAAGTTCTTCACAAAATAATCCTTCTTCTGATAACAATAGAAAGGAGAATTGCGATGATCATCCTAGGGGTTGCCAATGTTATGAATGTAAGCCATATAGGTAGATTAACTAAAAAAGCAGTTTGTTTTTGAATAATTTATTAATTAAAAATTTTTAAGGAGTTAATATGAAATAAGGAAAGTTTTGTTTTAATGGATTTTGTGTTTTTGTGAAATGTTAGTTAAGTTAGTTTGTAAATTGTTTAGGAAAAATGTAAATGTTAAATAGAAATTTTTAGAAAAGGAGTTTTGTAATGAAAAATTTAATTACATTTTGTTTGATGTTTGTTATGGTTTGTTTTACTGGTTTGGTGTTCGGTGATATATTGCCTACTGAACCAACTATTTCTGGTGAGATTCAGCAGAGCATGAACTTTGAGGGGTTTAATGCTAATCTTTATGCAAGAAATCAATCGGCGTGGTTACATGAATGGACTGATGATAAAACAGGTCAAACTTATTCCCATGTTCATGAAAAAGAGTCCAGCGGAAGCTTATGGTTTGAGCTTAATCAGGGATTTATGAACCAAAACTATTTGCCTGCAGATATAGATTTGAGAATATCTCGCTGGAATGATGAAGGTAGTTTTAATATTGAATCTTCATTTACTCTGCTTTTTGCTGATGCTGATAAAGTTCAAAATTGGATTGCACCGCCTTCTGGAAGCATGGGTTGGAATTTGTTTGGAATTAGATATGATGCTGGTTCTTCAATTAATCATGAAGAAGAGTATAATTATGATGATGAGTTTATTCGAACAGATAATATTCATGGCAGTGTAAACTTTTCATTTGTGGAAAGTGAAGTCCAATATGCTCGTTTTAGTGTAGATGAAACTTCTTATTGGGATAATGGAGCTGAACATTTTGGTATGAGAATAAACACATACTTTGATATTCAATATCTCGGCAGCCAGAATAATCTTGAAAATCTCAATCAAATGATTCCTCTTTCTGCAATTCCAGAGCCAGCAACAATTTCTGTTTTAGCACTTGGTGGAATTCTCTTGCGAGTTTTGCGGAGAAGAAAATAGTTGGCTCGTAGGAAAAACAATTTCAATGGTTGAAGAAAAGAAGATGAAGTGATTGTGTTTATTGTTTTTGTGTTGAAATAAAAAAAGAAACAAGAAAAATAATTATTTAATATTCGAAAGGAAATTAAAATGAGTCTAAATCTTAGTTATATGCTGATTTATGCATTTCTAGCTATTTCTGTTTTTAATTTATTTGTTACTTCTTTAATTATTATTTTACCATTTAAGCTTTTTCGTTGGATTAAAACTTCTAATATGTTTTTGTTGCAAATACTTGTTGGAGATATAATTGTCTTTATTGTTTGCATGACAATTATGTTTTTTTAGGTCGGGTTTTTATTACCTTCTAAAGAAAAAACAAAAGTTAAACAAGGATAACAACAGTTCACAGGAAAAAATTTAAGAAGATGATTTTAGTTTATTGTGGTGAAGAAGATGTTTTGAAGAAGATTAGATGGTTTGTTAAGTTTGTTAAGAGCTCAGGTGAAAGTTTTTCTTTTTGCCACTACAGGAGTGCCATGGCTAGAGAAAAATAAATAGCTTGGGCTCTTTTTTGAAATTGGAAAAGGATTTTTTGAAAGGATTGATTATAAGGAGAAAATTAATTTAGAGTAAGCAGTATGTGATGTAAAAGTTTGTAAATTGTTTAGTTAAAATGTAAATTTTTAATAGAAAATTTTTAGAAAAGGAGTTTTGTTATGAAAAATAAAAGTATAATTTGTTTGATGGTAGTAGTTCTTTTGATAAATAGTATTGCATTTTCGGCTGAGAAAGTTATACCTAATGCTGATAAAAAATCTTTACTTGATTATCGAGAGAACTTTACAAAACCAGTGTCTTTCACTTTTAATGATTTTCTTATTTTTTTAGTGATCCTAATAGTCGGGGTTGTTCCAGTCGCTTTGAGCGAAGGATTGGAGGAAAAATATAAGAAAAGAGAAAAGACTATTGATAGCAGTTCTTGATAGAAGTAGCTCTGAGAAATTAAAATATAAATTTTGAAAGGATTTGATAATAAAAGAGAATTGAGTTGTAAAAAGTTTGTAAATTGTTTAGTGAAATGTAAATGTTAACTAATTTTTTTAAGGAGTTTTTAAATGAATACAAAGTTAGTTTTTACAATTTGTTGTTTGCTGGGTATGGGAATTTTGATTTGGTTTGGTTTTCCAGGTATTGCTTCGATGAGGAGTCAAGAATCTTTATTTCCAAAACTTTTTGCTGAAGCTTCTGCTAGTGAAAAAGATAATTGTTTAAAAGGAATCTCTTTTTCTGATCTGAACAAGATAATAGAACTACTACCACCTAGTTTATTAGGTTATTCTTATTCTTTTAATGCTGTAACTTGTGGAGATTTTGATGGTGATGGTGATTTAGATTTGGTTTGTTTAGCTTCTCTTAACAAAGGATATGGTAGTGTTTTTTTTGTTGAAAACAAGATGCATCAGAAAAGTTCAGAATAGATAATCCTTTTTCAAAAGCCCGGTTGTTTTCGGGCTTTTTTTTTGGCTAACTATATAGCACTGCAATATATACTTTGGAGTATATACTTTACCCCCAAGACTTTTGATAATGTATAAAACGATTTAAGTTATGCAAATGAGAAGATTAATTTTTGTGTGATGTAATTTTATATCTTTAAATTTTGAATATGATGAAACATATTTATTGAGATTGCAACATTATCAGAAAGAAAAGAAATTCAAGTTAGACTTGTCTTCTTGAATTTATAGGGTTATAATTTTAAATAACAAAGCATATTCAATAAGTTTTAATAATCCTTTTTATTTAGTTATTCTATGGAAACAGAAACTAATACTCTTCAATTTAAAAAAATTAAGTGCGGTTTAGAAATCCACCAACAACTGAATACTCATAAATTATTTTGTAATTGTCCTTCTGTACTTAGAAATGATACACCTGAATTTGAAATTAAAAGAAAACTTCATGCTGTTGCAGGTGAAAGTGGAGAAGTTGATGTTGCAGCCCAGTTTGAAGCTGGGCAGGATAGAGAATTTATTTATCAAGGTTATGATACTACATGTTTAGTTGAATTAGACGAATGCCCCCCTTATTTAATTAATCAAGAAGCACTACAAATTGCTCTGCATATTTCTTTATTTTTAAATTGTGAAATTATTCCTATAACTCAAATAATGAGAAAAACTGTTGTTGATGGAAGCAATACTTCTGGATTCCAGAGAACTTTATTAGTTGCAAGAAATGGTTATGTTGATACTTCTTTTGGAAGAGTTAGAATTGATAGTATTGGATTAGAAGAAGATGCTGCAAGAATTGTTGAAAAAAGGGGCAAGGAAAAAGTCTATAATTTAGATAGGTTGGGAATTCCTTTAATTGAAATTAGCACTGCTCCAGATATTACAAGTGCAGAACAATGCAAAGAAGTTGCTTTATATCTTGGAGATGTTTTAAGAAGTTGTAAAGTTAAAAGAGGAATTGGAACAATAAGACAAGATGTAAATATTTCTATTGAAAATCATCAAAGAGTTGAGATAAAGGGTTTTCAAGATGTTAAGATGTTTGTTCCAACTATTGAAAAAGAAGTAATAAGGCAATTGGAAAATGTTAGGACTAAAAAAAATTTGAAAAGTGAAGTTAGAAATGCAAATGTTGATGGAACAACTTTATTTCTTCGTCCTATGCCTGGAGCGTCAAGAATGTATCCTGAAACTGATTTGCCTTTATTGAAAATTTCAAAACAAATTATTGATGAGGCAAAAAGAACTCTGCCTAAATCAAGAGAAGAAATAAGAAAAGAATTAACTAAAAAAGGACTTAGTGAAGAACAGATTAAAATTTTATTGAAAGAGGAGAAGTTAGAAGAATTTGAAATTCTTTTAAAAATCTTAGAAGAACCAAAAACAATTTTTAAACTTTTAATTGAAATTCCTAAAGAAGTTTCAAGTCATGAAGGTATTGAAAATATTGAAGGATTTATTGATATTGAAAAATTAGAAAAACTTGCTGAATTATTAAAAGAAAAGAAAATTGAAATTAATGATGTTAAATATATTTTTGTTAATTTAATTAAAGGAATTGCATTTGAAAATGCAATTAAAGTTGAGAAAACAGATTTAGGAGAAATAGAACAAGAGATTGCAAAACTTGTTAAGGAAAAGCCTGGTTTAACTGTTGGAGGATATATGGGCTTGATTATGACTAAGTTTAAAGGAAAGGTTAATGGGAAAGAAGCAGGAGAGATCCTCAAAAAATTAATAAACAAATAATTTATAAATTGTGAAAAAGACATTATTTCATGTTACGAACACATAAAATTGCTGAATTGAATGAACACTTAGTTGGTCATAAGGTTACTCTTTGTGGATGGATTGATGTTGCAAGAGAACATGGAAAAGTTATTTTTATTGATTTAAGAGATAAATCTGGAAAAGTACAGTGTGTTATAATCCAAAAAAATAAAGATTTTGAAACTGTTAAAAGATTATCTAAAGAAAGTTGTATTAAAATTCAAGGAATAGTTAATCTTCGTCCTAAAGGTTCCGAAAATATTGAATTAGCTACTGGAAAAGTAGAAGTTTTTATTGATGGTGTTGAAATTTTTAATGCTTGCCCTGATTTACCTTATCAAATTAATGAAGAAGGAATTAATGAAGATGTTAGATTAAAGTATAGATTTTTAGATTTGAGAAGCTCAAAAATGCAAGGGCATTTGATAGCTAGAGCAAAATTATTCAAGGCAGTTAGAAGTTATCTTGATTCAAAAGAATTTAATGAAATTGAAACTCCCATGCTTGTGAAATATACTCCGGGAGGAGCAAGAAATTATCTTGTCCCATCTAGGTTTGAAGCTGGAAAATTTTGGGCTTTACCAGAATCTCCTCAATTATTTAAACAATTATTAATGGTTGCAGGAATGGAGAAATATTATCAAATTGCAAAATGTTTAAGAGATGAAGATTTAAGAAAAGATAGGCAACCTGAATTCACACAAATAGATATGGAAATGTCTTTTTTAACTCAAGAGGATATCCTTGAATTAACAGAAGGTTTGCTTAAAAAAATTTGGAAAGAAGTTTTGAATGTTGATATCTCCACACCTTTTCCAAGAATGACTTACAAGGAAGCTATGAAAAAATATAATAGTGATAAGCCCGATATTAGAAAAAATAAAAATAATCCAAAAGAGTTTGCATTTTTATGGGTTGTTGATTTTCCATTATTCCAAAAGGCAGAAGGAAAATATGTAGCAAATCATCATCCTTTTACTTCTCCAAATATGGAAGATTTTAAAAAAGATCCTTATACTGCAAAAAGTTGGGCTTATGATATTGTTTTAAATGGTGTTGAAATTGGTGGGGGAAGTCTTAGAATTCATAATCAAGAAGTTCAACAAAAAGTTTTTGAAATTTTAGATGTTAAAAAAGAAGAACAAGAAAAAAGATTTAAGTTTTTGTTAGATGCTTTAAAATATGGAGCACCTCCTCATGGAGGAATTGCACTTGGTGTTGATAGATTAATGCAATTATTATTGAATACTGAATCAATAAGAGAAGTAATTGCCTTCCCAAAAAATTCTGATGGTAAAGATGTAATGCTACAAGCCCCCTGTGAAGTAAGCGAGCAACAATTAAAAGATTTGCATATTAAAGTGATAAAAGAAAAGCCAAAGGAAGGAAAGAAAGAAGTTAAAGCAAAGAAGAAATAATTTTATAGAAAGAAATTTTTAAACCAAAACATTTAAATATGAGTACTCATACTATGTACTCATATGGCAAGTATTAATATATCTTTAACAGAAGAAGCATATAATTATCTGAAAATGTTAAAAGGAAATGAAAAAAGTTTTTCTGAAGTGGTATTAGAGATTAAAAGCGATAAAAAAAGTGAAAGAGGAACTGCAAGATCTCTTTTAAAATATGCAGGATGTTTAAAAAATTCCAACATTAACTGGAAAAATGCTGAAGAAAATATGCTTAATTTTAGAAAATCTTTTAATAATAGAATTGAAGAAACAAGAAAAAAGATGGAAAGTTTAAGATGATTGGGATAGATACCTCTGCAATAATAGATATGTTTAAAGAAGAGACATCTTTATTAGATGTTTTAAAAACTATTGATGATAAGATAATCAGTACTATGGTTAATTATCAAGAAGTTTTATTTGGATTAGATTTGCTTAATCCTAAACATACAATAGAATTTGATTATTATGAAAATTTTTTTAACGAGATAGATATAGTTTTATTATCCAAGGAAGCTTCTAAAAAATCTTCTGAGATATCTTGGCATCTTAGAAAGAAAGGAATTATAATTGATAATTTTGATTGCATGATTGCAGGCATTTTATTAACCAATGGAGTAACTGAGATTATCACAAGAAATAAAAAGCATTTTGGGCATATTCCTGGATTAAAAGTTATATCCTATTGATTAAGTAATTTTATAGAAAGAAATTTAAACTTGATTAGGTTGTTTTTTAAATGGAATATGATTTAAATAAAAAAGAAATAAAATCTGATAAAATTTTAAGCGAATTAGATAAATTTGTTTTTTCTTTTATTAAGATTTTAGAAAAATATACAGATTATGTTATAATTTCAGGATATGTTTCTATATTGTTAGGAAGAACAAGAGTTACAGAAGATGTTGATATTTTTATAAAGGAATTATCTTTTGAAAAATTTTCACAACTCTACGATGAATTAAAACAAAAAGGTTTTTGGTGCATAAATGCTGAAGAACCAGAAGAAATCTATGATTATTTAAAAAGTAAATTAGGTGTTAGATTTTCTAAAGAAAATGAATCTATTCCTAATTTTGAAGTTAAATTTCCAAAACGAGAAGTTGATAGAGAAGCTTTCCAAGATTTTATTATTGTTAAATTAAAAGAAGGCAATCTAAAAATTTCTTCTTTAGAAAGACATATTGCTTTTAAAAGATATTATCTTAAAACAGACAAAGATAATGAAGATGCTAAGCATGTAGAAGATATTTTTAAAGGTAAGATAGATTATGATAAAATTAATAAACTTAAGAGGATTGTAGAAAAGATAAAAGATTAAAAAATAAAATGCTAAAAGAAAATTTAATAAAAAATGTTAAAGAAAAAAGGGTTTTCATGAAGCCAGGTAATACAAATAAAGAAGATAGACTTAACTTTGTGAAATTTTGGGCAGATTTTGTTAGAACACATTCAGATGAAGAATGGAGCAGACAACAAAATATTTTAATTAATTCTTTGATACCAAAGCAATAATCTTAGTTGGAAATTACAGAAGGAAGACAAAAGATAATTGAGATAAGGCAAGGGGCCTAGGTAGATTTAAAAATAATTCTTGGCTTAGTTGAATATGAAAATTCTTGCAATTGGAGACCCACACGGAGATTTAGATAAAATTAAAAGAATTCCTATAAAAAATATTGATTTAATTTTATTAACAGGAGATTTAGGAAGTGCTGATTTAATTAGAAAAATGGCTTTTGAAAATATTGATAGACAAAAGCAAGGATTAGATAAAAAAGAATTTTTAAGTTCTATGAAGAAGAAAGGTTATCTGGAAGTTTATAATAGTTCTCTCAAAGTTGTTAAATACTTAGCTAACCTTGCACCTGTTTTTTTAATTTATGGAAATGCTGATGAACATAATCAAGAGGTTAGAACATTATCTAAAGAGATAAAACAAAAACTTCCCTTTATGTACACTGATTTGACTAATATGAATAATGTTAAAATTATTAATAATAAAATTGCAAATTTTAATGGAGTTAGAATTGGAGGTTTAGAATATTTTGTAGATACTTGTTGGATTAAAGAATTTAAACCAACTGATTATGCAAAGAAAATGAAACAAGCTAAAAAAGAAAGTGATAAAGCAAAGAAAGTTTTAGGAAAATATGAAGATATTGATATTTTATTGTGTCATCAACCTCCTTATGGTGTTTTAGATAAAGTTAGTTTTAAAGGAGCTCCTAAATTTTGGATAGGTAAACATGCAGGAAGCAAAATAATTTTAGATTATCTAAAAAAGAAGCATCCTCAATATGTTTTTTGTGGGCATATTCATGAAGCTGAGGGAATAAAAAAATTAGGCAAAACTGAAATTTATAATTTAGGTGTTGCAGGTTATAAAATTGTAAGCATTAAATAATTTTATATATCCCTAACTCTACTTCTAATCATGGTTTTGGACAAAGAACAAATTCAGAAACAAGCAAAGCAACTTTTGGATAAGTTTGCATCTGCTCTTGAAAAAGTTGAAGATGAAATAAAAGAAGAGAGTTATGTTGATAGAGAAGAGTTTGAACGAGAAGAAGGAAAAGGTAGTGAGTATGATTCTAAATTTAAACAAAAGCTTTTACAAAATGCACCTCAACATGATGATGATTTTGTGATTGTTGAAAAAGGGAGTTGGAAATCGTAAGAAAACCCAGGTTTTCTTAACAAGTCATCTTTCCTTAGAGTGCAATTATAAATTGTTAAATAAACTAAAATACTATGTTAATAATAAAAACGATTACAAGCAGGGATTGAGAGCTTAATTTGTTCAAACAAAACATAAAATCGTTTATAACATTATCAAAAAATAAATGGGAAAATAACAAAAACAAAAATGATAAAATTAGAAAATTTCATAAGAGGATTACCAGCAGATATTAAACATTATCCTAGTCATATTGGCGGTGTTATTGGAGACCAAGATTATAATAATAAAAAATTTATTTTAGATGGTATGTGTTTAGGAAGTAAGGGTATTGGTTGCAGAGTTCTTGCTGTTAGAGCTTTAGATTATATAAATAAATATAGAGGAAAATGATAGAAAAATTATTGCCTGAATTAATTGAAGGAGGATTGTCAGCTCTTGAAGATTTAAGCAAGCAAGACCCAAGAAATATTATATATCCTAATGAAAGTGCTTCTATAATTTATAAACATTTGAGAAATTTAATAACAAAAGCAAAACAAGAAAGAATCGATGTTTCAAGAATTGGGGCTAATCATATAGTCCTCTTAGATAAATATAGGATTGCTGTTTAAAAAATGATAAAAGAAAAAATAAATAAACAAAAAATTATAGGAGAATTAGAAAATTTGCTTTCTAAGATGAAAGAACAATTAATTCCTGGAAAAATATTGCATATGAGTTTTGATAATCAAGAAGAGAGATTTAAACAATTACTCCATAATTCAAATTTTCCTTTAAATATCATAAACAAATATGAAGCTATTTATTCAAGAGATATTGGTTCAAAAATTGAACTCAACCATGGAGATTTGAACTACATAGTAAAATGATAAAAGAAAAAATACAAATAACAAAATCCTATTGCATCAATAATATTAAAACTAAATCGCTTGAGCAAATAATCAAAGCTTGAAAAATATGTATTCAAAGCTCAATTAATATAAGCCAAAGCCGTGATAGAGATTACAAGATACTAACAAAATCATAAGATAAATTAAAAACAAAAATGATAACTCAAAAAATTAAAGAGATAAAAAGCGGAAAATTAACTGCTGAGAAAAATATTTCTAATTTTATTTCTAAAATTAGAACTGAGAATCCTATCATAAATGCAGTTTTACATTTAAATGAGAATGCCATTTCACAAGCTCACGAGATTGATAGAAAAATAAAGAAAAAAGAAAAAGTTGGGAAACTTGCAGGATTAGGAGTTATTATTAAATCAAATATTAATGTTGAAGGATTAATTTGTAATTGTGCATCTAAAACTCTTGAAAATTATAGAGCAACCTATAATGCAACAGCAGTTGAAAAATTATTGAAAGAAGATGCTATTGTGATTGGAATGGCTAATATGGATGAATTTGCTTGTGGCTCTTCTGGTGAAAGTAGTGCCTTTGGGATTACCAAAAATCCTTCTGCTCCTGATAGAATTCCTGGAGGAAGTTCTTCTGGAAGTGCTGCATCAGTTACTGCTGGTTTTTGTGATTTTGCTTTAGGAAGCGATACAGGAGGAAGCATAAGAAATCCTGCTTCTCATTGTGGTGTTGTTGGATTTAAACCCTCATATGGAAGTGTTTCAAGATATGGTTTAATTGATTTATCAATGAGTTTAGATATAATTGGGCCTCTTGCTAATAATGTTGAGGATTGTGAAATTGTTTTTAATATAATTAAAGGTAGAGATGAGAATGATGCAACTTCTATTGATTATAAAGAGGGTGATTCTTATTCAAAGAATAAGAAGATTATAATAGGAATTCCTAAAATTAATGCAGATAAAGAAATATTAAATTTAATTAATAAAAAAATTGAAGAGGTTTGTGCTAAAAATAAATGGAAATCTGAAGAAATAAAAATTAATCATATTGATTTAGGTATTCAAACTTATTACCCTATTAATTATGTTGAATTTTTTTCAGGAACAAGAAGATTTGATGGAAGAAAATATGGGCTTAAAATTGAGGAATCTTGTAGTGAAGAAGTTTTAAGAAGAATTTTAGGAGGAAGTGAAATTTCAAAAGCAGAATTTGCAGGAAAATATTACAGAAGGGCTTTGAAAGCAAAAAAGATTATTGAACAAGAATTTGAAAAAGCTTTTGAAAAATGTGATTTGATTGTTATGCCTGTTGTTCCAAAATTGCCTCATAAATTAAAAGAAAAAATCTCTGTTGAAGATATGTATAATTATGATAGTTTAAGTGTTCTTGCAAATATTGCAGAAGTTCCTGCAATTTCAGTTCGCTCAGGAAAAATTAAAAACATTCCTGTTGGGATTCAATTAATAGCTAAGAGAGGGGACGATGAAATGTTGTTAGAACTTGCGAAGGAGTTTGAATGAGAATTGGAATAATTGGGCCAAGCAAATTAGAATATTTAGATGAAATAAACAAAGATAATAAAAAAATTCTTAATATATTAGCAAAAGATGTTGCAAAATCTAGAAATGAAATTGTAATTGTTCCTGATAAAGGAAGTGTTTCAGAGTTTTTTGGAAAAGAATACATAAAAAATAAAGGTAAAAAAGTTTATGAAATGGTTCCTTTGGATGATAAAGAATTTGGATTAAGCTGGATGAATTTAGATTTAGGAGAACATATTAATTGTGGGACTTGGAGAAATCAACCTGAAAAATTGAATGAAGAAACAGATATTTTGTTATGTGTTGGGTATGCTGTTGGAGTTTTAGCTGAAATTGCTTATTCTAAATGGTTTAAACCAAAGCCAATTTATATTATTAAAGAATTAGTTAGTTGTGAACTTCCAAAAGAAGTTGAAAGAAGTTTAAAATTAAAATATATTTCTTATAAAGATATTAATAAATTTTTAAAATGATTTTAAATTCAAGAAGACAAGTCTAACTTGAATTTCTTTTCTTGTTGGTAGTGTTATAATCTTACCCGCTTTGTTTCATCATCAAAATTTAAAAAATTAATTTCAAAGCTGTGAATGATTTATGCATTATCAAAAAGTAAAGATACTTGGGTTAAGCGAAGCTTCCCAAGTTTAGAAAGTAAACTTATATCTTTATATTCAAAAGCTTTTAATATACTTAATTGATTATCCTAGGATGGTACCATTTGATAAAAGAAGAAACGATTGCCTTTCAAAACTTGATAAAAGTAATATTGGATTTTGGGATGAGAAGATTAAGGGATTATGTGAAAAGATAAATAAAAGAAAAGAATTCTATACTACTTCATCATGTGCTGGAAGGATTGTTCTTCTTAGGGAAGAAGACAAAAAGGGTGAAAATAGATTTGTTTTTAGAACGCATGATAGAATAGGTTTTGAGGGGTTAAAGAAAGAATTAAGCAAGATTGAAAAAAGCAAGGAAAAAAATGAAAAAGGAATTATTTATTTTAAGCAAGAAGCATGTATTCTTCATGTTGCTTGCAGGGACTTGGGTGATGCACAGGATTTTCTTAAAAAAGCAAAATTATCTGGTTGGAAGAAAAGTGGAATTATGAATATTGGAGAAAGGATTATGTTAGAATTAATGAGCACAGAAACAATAGTTTTTCCAATAATGAACAAAGGAAGGATTATTGTAAGTGATGAATTTCTTAGATTGATTGTTAAAGAAGCAAATTTAAAACTTGAAAAAAGCTGGGAAAAGATACAGAAGTTTGAGAAACTTCTGTCTGATTAATCCTTAAAAAAATCTACAACTTAGGAGGTAGTAAAGATTGTGTAGATTTTTTTGGGAATTCCAAAACCCGAGATTTTGGAATAAATATTTTATTTTTAACATAAGCAAGTTGGAGAAGATTATTTAACCTCAATAATCCTTAAAAACAGACTATTTGTTTAGTTTTTATGAATTTAGAAAAACTTTGGGCATTAAGGGGTTTGTTAAATCTTAAAGAAAGAGGATTATATAAAAAATTTGGAGAATGTGAAAAAAAGTTAATTAATGCCTATAAAATTCTCAGTTCTTCTGAAAGTTCTTTTTTTAATACTTATTCTGCGATTGATGATGTTAAGTATTGTCATGAAAAATTACTTAACCTGTCTTTAGAATATAAGTTAGTCAATAGTGAACAAGAATTTGAAGCAGAATTTCATGAATTTGAAGAAGCCCAGAAATCAAAATTATTTAAAAAATAATTATTCTTTACAACATAAAAGTTTTTAAAGAGGAATATATAATGATTTCTATAATAATCAATTTTTCGTTTTTGAAGAGAGGAAAAATTGGTGATTGCAAAGAGGTGAACTCTTTTTTCTATCTATAAACATAGAGGTAACACTATTATATAAATGTTTCCGTCTTTTCAAAACCAGAGAAAATCAAAAAGATTTTCTTGGCCAAGAAAACCATAAAAG
>JBBSXH010000098.1:2516-9409 GCA_038045865.1 Nanobdellota archaeon | reverse complement strand
ACTTTTGAAAAAATACAAAAATGGGTCAATGATTGTTATGAAGTTACAAGTGAAAGATATATGATTCTCAAAAGAGGAGCAGTAATGTGTCAAAACAGAGAAGAAGATTTAGAATTTTTTATTGAAAGAGGGTATCTTCCTAATAAGGAGAATAGATAAATTTCAGACCAAATTTTTAAGGGTTTTAGATATAGCAAGATTTATAAGAAAGTTAAGAATAATAAGAATATGGCAAAACCAATAAGAGCAACACCCGAATTAAAAGGAGAAGATGCAAATAAATTCCTAAGGAAAATGTTAGAAGTAGAGACATCTAAAATAACTTTCAAACAAAAAGAATTATCTAAAGAGATAATTCAAAATATGAAGGCTTTAAGGGTTTGTTAGTTCTGGGAATATTGGAAAAATATCCATATACAAAGGGGTTTCAGTACTATCTCGATTTTTATAAATCTCAAAACCCATTTTCTTGTAAAAATGAATTGCATCTTTATTTGAATCTTGATTTCTTTTAGCATCAAGATATAAAAACCTACAGCCAACATTATTACTAACTTCTTGTGCTTTTTTAATTGCAAATTGAATTAATAATTTTCCTATACCTCTTTTCAAAAATTTATCAGATACACATAATCTTCCTATTTTTAAAGCAGGAAGAGATTTATAATTTATTCCTTTTTCTCTAAACATCTTATAAAGCTCTTCTTCAATATTTTTCAGTTTAATACAATCTGGGCAAAGAGTAATATATGCAACTAATTCATTAGTTTCTCTCAAAAACCACAAATAAGTAACAGAAATCTTTCTTTCCTGTTGTTTTAGAGCATCTTCTTTTAAAAAATCCATTAATTAAGGTTCATAGGATTTAAAATTTTCAATAAAACATTTATGAGACTCTCCAATTTTTTCTACATTTAATTCTTCTGGTTTAATTCTCTCCCCTTTCTCAAATAACATATTAATTAAAAATAAAAATTATTTATAAATTTATGCAACAAGCTATTTTTTACTTTCAGCCAAACCTTTAAAAATAAAGATTAGTTAACCTAAATATGAGAAAAAAAGAGATTGTAATCTATTCAGTTTTAGTTATTCTTATTATTATAATTATCGGAGTAATCTTTATTATTAAACCAAATCCAAATCTTGAATCAAAAAAAGATTTAGCATTATGTCTTGCAGAAAAATCAGAATTATATGTCCAACTTGGTTGCAAGTTTTGCAAAGTACAAGAAGATATGTTTGGAGAAGATTATATTTATTTAAATATGGTTGATTGTGCATATGAATCAGATAAATGTGCAAGAGCTGAAATTAGTGGAACTCCAACTTGGATAATTAATGGACAGAAGTATGCAGGAGTCCAACAATTAGACACTTTAAAAATTTTAACTGGATGTTAATTTAAATAATGTATCAGTAATAAATAAAACGAGTTAAGTTATGTAAATGATGCTTAATTTACTTAAACAAATCTTAAATCATTTATTATATTATCAAAATAATAAATAAATATTAACTAATAAAAAAGTAGTTAGCATCAAAAATAAATAAAATAATAAACAAACATGGCAGAGATTACACTCTTAAGAATAATAACTCTTGCACTTGCAGATGCAATTAATCCTTGTGCATTAGCAGTTATGACTATGGTTCTTGTTTCAATCATGTTAGCAGAACCAGAAAGAAGACATAAAATTTTAATTGGAGGATTAGCATTTACCTCAGCAGTCTTTGTAGGATATTTTTTCTATGGATTAATAATAATTCAATTATTCAAGAGTTTTATTCAATTTACTTCAACTATTTACCCATATATAACTAAAGGACTTGCAATCTTAGCTATTGGTTTAGGAATGTTTAACATAAAAGATTTCTTATTTTACAAACCAGGAGGATTTGCAACAGAAATGCCTTTAATTTTCCGTCCAAGAGTAAAATTATTAATAAATAAAATATCTTCAACAAAAGGTGCATTTTTCATAGGAATTTTTGTAACTATTTTCCTATTGCCCTGCACAATTGGCCCCTACATAATTGCAGGTGGCTCTCTTTCAGCTTTATCTTTTGTTCAAACAATTCCTTGGCTTTTAATATATAATATTATTTTTGTTCTTCCAATGCTAGCAATTACTCTTATTGTTTACAAAGGAATAGTTTCTGTTGAAAGTGTAAGTGGTTGGAAAGATAAGAACATAAAATATATTCATTTAGCAACAGGATTATTATTAATTGCATTAGGAATTTTAATATTTACCGGAATACTTTAATCAAACCCAACTTCTCCAAATAATTTTAATATTCTTTTAATTTCTTCAATTGTCTTTTGTTGAGATTTTTTATCAGACATTGCAACAAACTTAATAAGCAGGTCATTTAATTCTTTAAGTTCTAAAAATTTTAGTTTTACTCCATCAGTTATAAAATAAAATCTAAATCCTTCATATCTTATTTCTTTTATTACAATTCTTCCAACATTGCCTAATTCTTTTCCTTTTTTTGGGTTTTCTCTCAAAGAATAAATTAACTCAAAAATCCTTACAGATTCTTTTTTAAATTTTTTGTTTATTTCTTTTTCTAAACTATTAGTTATTATTATCTTTGCCATTGCCTTTTGGCATTAGATAATGCTTCCTCAATAGAAATAGTATTATCTTCATTCATTAATAAATCGTGTAATTGTCTTTCTTTTGCACTTTTTAATAATCTTATGATAATATCTGAATAAGTTTCTCCTTTAATCCCAAATTCCTGAATCTGTTCTTTTACTATCATAGGGATAGCTATTGTTGTTTTTTCCATATTATAACCCTTATAATTATTATAACAACTATATTTTTAAATGTTTTGGTTTAAAAATATCTAATTTAAAATAAATTATGCACTAATTAAATTCTAATATCTTTATAGGAATGAAAAGGGTTTGAAAAAAATTAAGATTTGTTTGATGTTTTATTTTAATAACTATGCTTATCATCTGCAAAACTTGAAGACTTTACACATTATCAAAAATAACAAAAATTAGGGTTATGATTTATCTTCCATAATTTTTAATAATATCCTATATCACAACCCTTAAAAATCCTTCTTCATTAAATAATTAAAATGGTCCTTTCAACTTTATCCTGGATAATTTTAATGACTCTAATTAATGGATTAGTTGCATTAGCAGGTGCTTTTTCATTATTCATATCAAAAAAATCATTAAATAAAATACTTTTATTTTTAGTTTCAATTTCAATAGGTGGTTTAATTGGGGGAGCAATATTTAATTTAATCCCAGAAGCAATAAAAGAACTATCTTTAACTAAAACATTTTTAATAGGATTTTTAGGAATAATAATTTTTTATTTGGTAGAAATTTATCTTCACTGGCACCACTGCCATAAAAATAAAAAATGTTCAGAACATCCTTACACACACTTAATTTTATATGGAGATGCTATTCATAATTTTATTGATGGATTAATAATTGCAGGTTCATTTATTATTTCAATTCCATTAGGAGTTTTAACATCTCTGTTAATAATTGCACACGAACTTCCCCAGGAACTAGGTGATTTTGGGGTTTTAGTTTGTGGAGGATTTTCAAGAAGAAAAGCTCTTTTTTATAATTTTCTTGCTCAGTTAACTTCTGTAGTTGGAGGAATTATTGGGTATTATTTCCTGCAAGTAAATAATTATGCAATTTATCTTCTTCCTTTTGCAGCAGGCGGTTTTTTATATATTGCAATAGGGGACTTAATTCCAGAAGTTTTCAAAGAGAAAAACTGGAAAAAGAGAATAATTAATTTATTAGGAATAATTATTGGTTTAGCTGTTTTAATTTCTGCAAAGATTTTTGCTGGATAAAAATTTTATTATTAATTTAAGAAGAACTATAAGAAGGGAGATTTAATTCATTTAAAACCGATGAAAGACCAGATTCTTCCCATGTTTCTGCTTTTATCATCTTTTTGTCCTTGTTTACAGTTAAAACAAGTCCTTCAATTGAACGATGAGAATATCTTATTCCATCAGGAGAAGAAGTTTCCCTTCTATATCCTAAAGTCAGCATTTTTTCTAGAACATAGTCAAATTTTCCTGAATCTATGCAAACTATATTTTCTTCTTTTGTTGAGTCCCCTCCAAGAATTTTAACTTTCCATGTTTTAGTATATAAATCCCTTTTAAAAACCATAAATAAAATAAGAATCTAAACTATTTAGTTGTTTAGGTACAAAAATAAATAACAATCAAGATTATTCTTCTTCGCTTAATATTTCTCCCACCCATCTCATTCCTACAAAGATATCAAATAATTTCAAATAACCTTTATCTTCTTATCATCAAACTTCCAAGCTGAATGTCCAAACTGAAGAATTAAATCAACTCCTAATCTTTCAACCTCTAAAGGAACGTCACAAGCACCAAAACAGCTTCCCATCCAAATAAAAAATTGCACATTTTTAATTTCCTTTTGCCATTCTAAATATTCAACTATTGTTGTTGAATAAGGTTTCATTCCTTCTGGAAACTGCAATAAAACTTGTTTAGATTTATTATTTTTAATGTTTTTTATTATTTTATCTAACTCTAAATCATAAATTTCATTTATCTCTTCAATTGTTTTCTTTTGCATATACACTTCAATTTCACAATATTTTTAAACCCTGTTGTTTAAGGTTTTTAATGGATTTTTTAAGGGAAGGCAAAGATTTTTTAAGAAAACCTCAAGAACTTTATTCAAAGGAAATCAAGAAAATTTATAGTAATTTAAAGGGATTTCCTAAATTAGCTGGATTAGAAATAAAATTAGGAATAAATATAGGTGAAATATGTATAACTTGCTATCCTGAAAATAAAAAATTCAATGGATTATATGAATTAATGTGTTCTAGTCTAAAAAAAACTAGAGATGCTAATCATCCTAATAGAATTATAACTTACAATCCTCCAGAAGGACGCCAAAACATACCACCTAATTCAATAAGAAAAATAACAATTAATGTTAACAAAGAAATAATAGATATTGATGAAAAATATAAGAGTTTATATAAAATTTTTGCTGATTTTAATGGAATTTTAAAAGAATTCTCAAAATATAGTGATAAAAAGAAAGGTTAAGTTTAGTGTGTTTTATTTGTCTCAAGATTCAATATCTTAGTACATTACAATAATGCTTTTATAATTTACTATTAAGTAAAAACTATGAGTAAATTAAGTAGTAAAATAGAAAGATTAGAAAAAGAAATAAAAGAGTATTTAGAATTCACGAATTTTATGACTAATGTAAAATTTCACAATCAGTCGCATTATCTTGCAGTAGAATACAAACCATTTAATCATGAAGGAATAAAAAAAATACTGTCTGATTGCTGTGATGAAACTCTCAACAAAATCAAGCAGAACAACCATGAAATAGAAAAAATTACCTATAAAGATAATGGTCTTGTTTATATAAGGAAATTAATTATAAATCCGCTTAAAAAACATGATAAAATAAGTTTAGGTTACAGGATTTTATGTGAGTTAAAACAAGATATTGATTCTTATTTTTTAAGGCATGCAAATGAAATAGACAAATACAAAAAGTTAATAGAAAAAAGATGCAAAATCAAAAAGAAAAATTCAATTAAAATCTCTTCTTGAATCCAAGAGATAATTATCTTTGTATTTTATTAATGGTTTTGGTAATCCTGCATTTTTTGCAAATGTTTTATCTGCTGATATACTACAAAATTCTTTTATTTCCATTTCTTTAATCTTATCTTGAGCATCTTTAATCTGCTTTTCAGAAGCCCAAATATACTGCCTTATTCCTTTATCTTCTCCTTGCTGGAGAATAACACAATTCTAATAATCCATAAAACTAAAAGCATCTCAAGCTTTTTAAAGAATAATCTAATCTTATTTATATGGCAATCAGACAACCAATAGTTACAGTAGCAGGACATGTTGACCATGGAAAAACAAGCATACTGGATAGTATAAGAAAAACAGGTGTTGCAGAAGGAGAAGCAGGCGGGATTACTCAAAAAATTTCTTTTACTCAATTTCCTTTTGAAAAAATACAAATGAGATGTCCTCTGATTAAAAAACAAGGAATAAAATTAGAAATTCCAGGATTTTTATTCATAGATACTCCAGGACATGCAGCATTCTCTCATCTAAGAAAAAGAGGTGGTTCTCTTGCAGATTTAGCAATTTTAGTTATGGACATAAATGAAGGAATAATGCCTCAAACAGCAGAGGTAATTGAAATATTAAAACTAAACAAAACCCCTTTTGTTATTGCATTAAATAAAATAGATAATATTGGTGGTTGGAGAAGTTATTCAAGGGAAGATACATCTAAGAAACCATTAGGTGTCGTAGATAATTTAAAAGATTCAATAGAAGCACAATCTATGAACACAAGATTACAATTTGATGAAAAACTTTTTACTATAATAGGTAGTTTATATCATCATGGATTTAATGCAAAACCATTTTATGAAATATCTAATTTCACTTCAGAATTAGCATTAGTTCCTTGTTCAGCAAGAACAGGAGAAGGAATTTCTGAATTAATAATGGTGTTATGCGGATTATCTCAAAAATTCTTAAAAAAGAATTTAGAATTAGGAAGCCAAGCTAAAGGAGTTATTTTAGAAATTAAAAAAGAAAAAACAATGCAATATGCAGAAGCAATATTATATGATGGAGAATTAGAAGCGAAAGATGAAATTGCAGTAGCTTCTTTTAATGAACCAATAATTACTAAGATAAGAGTATTAGAAGAAATACTTCCAATATCTTCTAAATTTAAACAGGTTTTCAAAGTTCATGCTGCAACAGGAATAAGAATGCAATTAATTAATTCAGAAGGAATTTTACCTGGAATGCCTTTTACAATATTTAAAAATAATTTA